>CALBKL010000316.1 GCA_937895985.1 uncultured Solobacterium sp. | reverse complement strand
CTTTCATACGATCTGGTATGTAATAACCATGTTCAATCTTTAACTTCATCAAGGTCATCTTCATGATAGTTGTTGAACAGATACCATCCGCATCATAGTCACCCGCAATCATGACTTTTTCATTGTTGTCCCTTGCCTGCAATAGACGTTTGCAGCACTTTTGAATACAGTCTGCTTTACTAGTTGTTAGTGTTGTATCATTCGCAAATAATTCACTGACTTCCTCATCATCCAGATGAGAAGCCTTTAATAGTTTCGCACTTAAAAGACCAATCTTATAGTTTTCTTGTAGACTAGATGCATCTACATCGATTACGTTATACTTCATTCTTCAAAAGCCAACTTTCTAAATACATCTCCACGATGTTCAAAGTTCTTGAAGTGATCATAAGAACTTGCGGCTGGGGATAATACACATGCATGATGAGGCCGTGTTAATTTCTTTGCAAGACTAACAGCTTCTTCGAGAGTTTCTACTTGATATAGTCCTGGTCTAAGTAGGCCCTTCTTTTCCATTTCAGAATAGATGCGCTTACCCGTCGCATACATAAAGATGACTTGTACATCCTTGCGTGCATGTAAGTAGTCTTCTACTTCATCATATTCAATACCACGATCCATTCCACCCACAAGTACAGTATCAACATTCTCAATTGATTCTAAAGCCTGAATACAGGATTGACCAATTGTAGAAATAGAGTCATTGATAAAACGAACTCCTTGATACTCTCCTAGATCTTCTAAACGATGTGCTAGCGGCCTAAAACCAGCAATCGCCTTCTTTACACTTTCATCACTAACACCCAGTTTATTTGCGATAAAGTAGGCAACCGCAAGATTACGATAGTTATGTTCGCCTATTAACTTTGCACTAGACGCATCTAGTGTATGTTCTGGAATACATAACGTCGTTCCATGGGCTGTAATATCTTTACCAATTAAGTATGGTGTATTTAGTGATAACTTAATGAAGTCTTTCATCTCTTCATGCATGATGACCGTATCGCCTTGCATTTGATTTGTAAAAATATGAGATTTCGCAAGTCCATACTTTTCCATCGTTCCATAATGATCTAAGTGTTCTTCGTATAAGTTTAAGAAAACTGCATATTTTGGCGAATAACGACAAATCTCTAACTGATGACAAGATAACTCTAGTGCAGCGTAAGCGCCATCTTCCATCTCATCAATCGCTTCAAAACAAGGAATACCGATATTACCAACTAAGCATACTTGAAACTTCTCTTTTAATAGCGCAGCCACAAGTGATGTTGTTGTGGACTTACCCTTTGTACCAGTAATCCCAACGATATGGTCACGATAATGTTTGATAAATAACTCTGCTTCCCCTGTAATCTTATGCGTATCAATAAAGTCAGGAATCACAATACCAGGTGACTTTAGAATTAAATCAAAGCTATTTAAATCAACATCCGTCTCACAAAGACAAGATGTATGAATCGTATCAGCCTTTGCCTTCTCTAGAGATGGACCAGCTTTTGATTCTACAATTGTTAAATTCTGCTCAGGAAGTAAACGTCGAATGAAACGATATGTAGCTTGTCCTTCTCGGCCATAACCCCAAATCACCACGTTCTTATTTGCAAATTCATCTCTCCATGCTTGTAGGCTCATACGCTTACCTCCTTGTTTATTAACGGAGAAGTTGTATTACTTCTTCTAAATTTTCCGTTTGATATTCAATCATCTCTTTCATAGTATGATCTGGTTGAATGGTATCTTCGATAAAACAAGAATGCATTCCTGCTCTTCTTGCGGCGATAATTCCTTGTTTAGAATCTTCTAGAACAAGGCACTCTGCTGGTTGTACATCTAATATTTTAGCACCAACCAAGAATATTTCAGGGTCAGGTTTTGCGTGTGTTACCATGTCTCCTCCAACAATGGCATCATACTCTAATGGTGTAGATACCGTCGACAATAACGCTTCCACGTATGTGCGATGGCTGCTAGAACAAATCCCAATACGATAACCATTTTGTTTAAGCCAATAAAATAAGGTAATTAATCCCTTCTTATTCAAACAGTCCTTCTGAACCGATGACCAAAATGAAATATCAAATCTCTTTTTCTTCATCACCTTATACAAGTCCATTCCACTCGGAATGGAAGAAAGATAACGATTGAGTTCTTCTCCACCAGAACCAGTAATATTGATGAAGAAATCTTCTGGTAAAGTAAATCCTAATTTCCTAGCTTCATCTTTCCATATTTGTTGCGAGATAAGCTCTGTTTCAAACATCAAACCATCACAATCAAATAGGATAGCTTTTATACCTAACATACACTCTCCTAAAATATCAAAGCAGCGGTATACCCGCTGCTTATTGTTCATTAAGCGTTAATACCAGAAATGGTATATTCATCAAGAAGTTCTTTCTTAACTTTCTTATCTTTCTTTTGTTTTGTAGTCTTCTGTTTTGGCTTAGACTTCTCACGAATCAAGCACCATATGTAAGCCGCAATAAATACAGATGAACTTGTACCAGCAATTAATCCGACTAACATCGCAAATACGAATGTGAAGATGGAATTACTACCCATGATGAGTAAGAAGATGACAGGAATAATCGTAGTAAATGATGACATCAAGGACATCTTGATAGCTTCATCAATCGCTTCATTAGCGATAGAACGATACTCTGTAGGTTCGATACGATTACGTAGGTTTACTTCTTCACGTACACGGTCAAACACAATAATAGAGTTATTGATAGAATAACCGATGATGGTGAGTAATACAGAAATCAATTCAATATTTACTTCAAGTCGTAAGATACCAAACACTGCAATAACAATTAATACGTCATGTACAAGTGCTACCAAGCATCCAAACGCATAGTCAAACTCATAACGGAATGTGATATATGCTAGCATTGCAATCCAAGCAACAACTGTTAAGATAACCGCACTTCTTACAAGTTCAGATCCTACCACTGGAGTAACGATGTTATCACCAGGTTCAACACCATACTTTTGTTCAAATGCTTTCTTAATTGTTGTTAACTGTTCTTTATCTAAAGACGCCTTTGTTGTGGCGTAAACAGTATGTTCACCAGCACTTTGGTAACTAAAGCCCTTATAACCTAAAGTTTCCATTTCTGCTTCTACATCAGAAACATTTACAACTTGCTCAGAAGTAACAGTCAACTTTGTACCAGACGCAAAGTCAATACCTAAGTTTAAGAAACCATTTCCCTTAGCTAAGTTAAAGAAACTTAACGCTAGAGATAATACAATAATAGAAATGCCAACAGCTACTGCATATTTTGCCTTACCCATGTAATCAAACTTGAATGTACCTGTATAGAATTGTTTTTCACCCTTTGATACATCAGGAATTTGATTCTTTTTAACAGCGAATAAACCTGGCTTGCCATCACAAATTCCAGAGTCAACAATGAGATTCAATAACCACTTAGAGAAACCTACATTAAGAATCAACGTCATAATAACTGTGATAATTAACATAGTCGCAAAGCCTTTCACTGTACCTGTTCCCCAGATATACATGATTAGCGCAGCTAGAAGTGTTGTAAACTGTGCATCGAAGATTGCCCCAAAGGATAACTTGCCACCCTCCGCAACTGCAACACGGACACTTCTACCTTTGTATAACTCTTGACGAATACGTTCATAGTTAATAATATTCGCATCGACAGTCATACCGACACCTAACACAAGTGCACCGATACCAGATAATGTAAATACAGCACCCA
>CALBKL010000315.1 GCA_937895985.1 uncultured Solobacterium sp. | reverse complement strand
GGGCTCGGAGATGTGTATAAGAGACAGATTAAAGACATTTCCGATATCAGATTATGAAAAAAATTATTTTATATCAATATTATTAGAAACGAAGGTTAAGCATTTAAATAAAAAACATGATAACAACAGTGATGCCGAACAACTTGCAAAATTTCTTATGAAAAAACTGCAGTTGTTGCATCCATTTAGAAAACAAAATACAGAACATTTTTTAACTGGATTGACTTCACATCTTACTGTTGCACTATATCGTATAAGAAATAATATTCCAATTCAAAATGAATTACTTGAACAGATAAAGATACGAATTGCATTAATTTATCTATATACAAAGCAACAACTATTATCACAAGAAGATAAGTATGATGTGATATTTGATGAGAATGAAATTGCGTATGTTGCCATGTACTTGGCTAGTACTTTCGAAACAAGTTTGCAATTTGACATGAAGATTAAAGTATTAATTGAGTGTTCTTTTGGAACTACTACAAGCGCGATTTTAGATTCGAGAATACGCCAGTTAATTACTGAATATGAGATTGTAGGACCGTTCTCTACGACAGAGACAAAGAAGTATTTAGATAAAGAAAAAGTAGATTTAATTATTACTACTCATGAGGGGACCAACTATAGATATCCAACTTTAATTGTAAATCCACTTCTAAATCCAGAGGATGCCGATTATATTCATGCACGCATATTCCAATTATCATATGAGAAAATGTGCGAAAGCTTTATGGATAGCTATCTAAGTCAAGATGACAATAAGTCAAAAGTTGTAAGTATCAATGATTTAATTATGAGAAATGATATTCAGATACTCGATAAATGCGATTCTTGGGAAGAAGCAATACAAATTGCAGCAGCACCATTACTAAACGCTGGAAAGATAGAACAGCGATATGTATTAACGATGATTGACGCAGTAAGAACTTTAGGAACATATATGGTCTTATTGCCAGAAACTGCTTTTGTACATGCTGGTAATGATAGTGGAATATTTGAAGACTGTTGTTCATTACTTGTATTAAGACATCCGATTATTTTAGGGGATGGAAAGGGTAAGCTAGTAAGAAATATTATAGTTCTTGGTGTAAAAAATAGAGAAAAATTGACCCTATTAGACATAGTATCCATTTTCCAAGAAGAAAAGAATAGAGTACTACTTTCTGATAAGAATATAGATATAGATACAATTTTAGAATTGCATAATTAGAGAGGTAAATATGGAAGAACTAATTCAAAAGAAAAATATAGAAGTGAATCTTGATGTTGATAACTGGGAAGATGCCATTAAAGGCGTAGGTAATTTATTGATAAGTAGTAAACAAATTGAAGAAGGTTATATAAATAGCATGATCAATAGTGTCAAAGAACTAGGACCATATATTGTATTGTCACAAGGTTTTGCATTAGCACATGCTGCACCAAACTCAGAAACAGTACATGAGCCTTCACTTGCGATAGTTACTTTAAAAAATCCTGTTAAATTTGGCAGTCCAAATGATCCAGTAAAAGTATTGATGTGTTTAGCATGTACAGATAAAGCAACTCACTTAGATTTATTATCTAAAGCAGCAAAGAAACTTATGCAAGAGAATTTTGTGGAACATGCTGCTAAATGTAAAACGTTAGATGAGTTATATCAAGTAATAAATGATTAATAGAAAGGAGGAATAAAAATGAAAAAGCCAAAGATTCAATGTGTATGTGGATTTGGATGCGGTTCTTCTTTGATGTTAAGGATGGCAATTGATGACATTTTAAAGAAACATAGTTTAGAAGCAGATACTTTCTGTGGTGATGTTGGAACTTGCTTAAGTAATCAGTGTGATTCAATCTTTATATCAAAAGAATTAGCAGAAAGAATTAAAGATCGTGCAGATGTACCTGTAATCGTGATTGAAGACTTTATGAATAGTAAAGAAGTCGAAGATAAAACTTTAGATTACATGAATTCTCTGCAATAAAATTCAAATGAAAGGAGATAGAAAATATGTCAGTTTTGAATTTTATAATTAAAGAAATTTTTGGACAAGGTGCTATTTTCCTTGCTCTAGTCGCAATGGTGGGCTTAATTTTACAGAAGAAAAAACCTTCAGAAATTGTTAGAGGAACATTGATGACAGCAATTGGTTTCTTTGTATTAAATACTGGTACAGGTTTAATTACTGGAAAATCAATTGATGGTATTATCGCAACATTTAATACATTAATGCCTGGTAATGCTGCTGCGCCAGCTTCAGTTGATATTGGTGCGGAATATGGTACACAAATTGGTGTAGTAATGTTGATTGGTTTTGCATTTAATATTTTAGTTGCACGCTTTACAAAATGGAAATCTGTATTCTTAACAGGTCATATGTTATATTGGTTCCCATTTGTATTTATTGCAGCAGGTGTTGATGCAGGTTTAACTGGTGGTAAGTTAATTGGTTTTGCTGCTGTATTTACTGGTTTATATATGGTAATTGCACCTAACTTAATGCGCCCATTAGTTAAAGCAGTAACTGGTAAAGATGATTTTACAATTGCTCACCCAACAACAACACTATCTGTTATTGCTGGATTTGTGGCAGGGTTAGTTGGTGATAAATCAAAGAGTTGTGAAGATTTAAAACTACCTGAGTCCTTAGGTTTCCTAAGAGAAGTATCTATTACTGGTTCTATTTCGATTGCGTTAGTATATCTTATTCTATTTGGTATTGTATGTTCACAAGGATTAGTTCCTGCTGAAGTATTTGGATATACTGGTAGTTTCTTTACTTACTTATTTACACACTCAGTCTACTTTGGCGTAGGTGTAACCGTTATGTTACAAGGTGTACGTATGTTAATTGCTGAGATTGTACCTGCATTCAAGGGTATTGCTGAAAAGTTAGTTCCAGGTGCTATTCCAGCATTAGACTGTCCTGTATTATTTGGATATGGTCCTAACTCATTGTTGATTGGTTTCATCGTTGCGGTAATTACTTCAACAGCTACAATTTTATTAACAAGAGGAATGTTCCCAACAGTAATTATTCCATTGATCTTCACATGCTTCTTTGAAAATGGATGTGCAGCAATTATTGCGAATGCAAAAGGTGGAATTAGAGGAACAATTATTGCATCAGCGTTAAACGGTGTAATTATGGTTCTCTTAGTTGGATTTGGTGCATATTTCTTTAATAAAACAATTCAGCCATGGATGTTAGTATATGGTGGTCAGGACTTCTCATTATTTGGAATTGTTGAAGGTATTATTGCTAGATTGATTCCTTAATAAGGTGGTTATCAAAAATGGGAATCGAATATATAGGAAAAATTGTAAAACTAATTAATGAAGTTGAAACTCATGAGAGCGAAAATATATTGGAAGCTGCATCAAAAATTTGTAAGGCAACTTTAGATAATAAGTCTATCTACATTTTTGGTGCAAGTCATGCCGGAATTTTAAGCCAAGAAGCATTTTACAGAGCAGGTGGCTTAATAAACATTAATCCAATTTTTGCACCTGAAGTAAGTGTGGACAGATCTCCAATTACATTAACAAGTAAAATGGAAAGACTGGTTGGGTATGGAGAAACTATAGCTGAATCAGTAGGCTTTAAAGAGGGAGATATATTAATTGTTCACTCGGTATCAGGTAGAAATCCTGTAACGATTGAGATGGCTAATACAGCTAAATTGAGAGGTGTAACTGTTATTGGAATAACAAATATGTCTTATTCTAGAAAGGTTACATCACGTCATCCTTCAGGAAAGAAAATGTATGACTTATGTGATATTGTTATTGATAATCATGGAGA
>CALBKL010000314.1 GCA_937895985.1 uncultured Solobacterium sp. | reverse complement strand
CTTATAAACTCTGTAATACTTGGAAGACTAAATTTGCACAATGTTCCGCTGCCTGTGCTTCAAAGTCTTCGTAAGATACAGTACTTTCTTCATCTGCTTTATCAGAGATTGCACGTACAATCACAAATGGAACCGCAAAGTCTGTCGCAACATGTGCAATTGCACAGCCTTCCATCTCACAACATTTCGCGCCAAAGTTTTGAATAATCCAATCTTTCTTTTCTTTTTGTCCTACAAAGATATCCCCACTCGCAACCCGTCCTTCAAAGACCTGAATTTCAGGTGCGACCTTTTGAATACTATCCACGACCAATTTACGTAGACTTTCATCTGCCTGAAAGGATATACTCTTTCTACCCGGCACCATTCCAGCAGGATAGCCAAATGGTTCAATTCTAAAGTCATGATATACTGCATCTGTAGATACAACGATATCACCGATATTAATTTGATTATCTAAAGAACCTGCAATACCTGTATTCAAAATATGTGTTACTTCATATTTTACACACATGGTTGTAGCACAGATTGCGGCATTTACTTTACCAATCCCACATCTTGCGACAACAACTTCCGTATCACCGATTTTTCCCAAACAATATGTATTATCTCCAACCTGTTCAATCTTTTCGATTGTCATGCGCTCTTTGATCGATGTTACTTCAACATCCATCGCACCAATAATTCCTACTCTCATCATTCTGCGTACACGAGGTGTGCCTCGTCAATCTCCTTTACTGTATTTTCTAAGTAACGACTTGCAAGATATTTTGCCATCGGTAGATTTTGGTCTAAATAATTACCACAATCTCGTGCTTCTGCACCAGGGATAGTTCCCTCAAAGTCACGTATAAATTCAAAGAGTCCTTTCACTAACGGAACAATATCCCGAGAAGTCAAATCCCCTTCGCAAAGTAAATAGAATCCTGTACGACAACCCATCGGGCCAAAATAAACAATGCGATCTTTCCACATCAAATGATTGCGTAAATATGTAGCACCTAAATGTTCAATTGTATGCATTTCTGCGGTATTCATCACTGGTTCTTTATTTGGTGTTGTCATTCTTAAATCAAACGTCGTAATTGTCACATCATTGAAATGATCTTGACGAGATACATATATTCCCGGTTCTAAAACCAGGTGATTCACTGTAAAACTAGCGATTTTCTCCATAAAAAACCTCTTCTTTTCTATATAGGTTATATCATACTTAAAAACTTAATGGGAAACTTTCCATACTCTAATATATAATAGACTCATGAAGAAATTACGAACAATCTTATTTGCAATCACATGTACACTCGTGATTGCGCTAACAACACTATTACCAGTTACCGCAACAGATGACGCTTTTGATTTAGGCAAAAATCTATATAGTACAAACTACATCTTTCTAGATGCAGATACAGGTCAAGTATTATCCGCAAAGAAACAGGATGAACAAATCAGTATCGCATCACTCACAAAGATGATGACGGTACTTCTAGCAATCGAAAATAGTTCTTCACTGAATCAAACAGTAACGATTACTAGTGAGATGATTGATGGCCTGTATGAGGAACAAGCAAGTGTTGCAGGATATGTAAATGGTGATACGGCAACAGTACTAGACCTATGTTACGCTGCAGCGATACCATCCGCTGCAGATGCCGCAAATGCACTTGCATTACAGATTGGTGGTAGCTTTGAAAACTTCTATCAAATGATGAATGACAAAGCTACTCAACTAGGGATGGATCATACCGTTTTCAAGAGTGCCCATGGTCTTGACCGTGAGGGACAATATTCAACAGTTGAGGATGTTTCAAAGTTATTACGTTATGCATTACAAAATCCAACGTTTAAAGAAATCTTCTCTACAAAGGAACACACAACACAAGCCACAACCTTTTATCCATTTGGCATTCCACTTGCTAGCAC
>CALBKL010000313.1 GCA_937895985.1 uncultured Solobacterium sp. | reverse complement strand
GCTTTGATAATGCACTCTGCAGTGCTGCACCTTTATCAATTCCTTGAGATGTCATCTCATAGAAGAAGTTTGCACTAAACATCATAGAAAGCTTTCCTTCAAACGGTGCAGAGATAGCCTTATAATTTTCACGTAAATATTCAGGCTCTCCAACCACCAAAATCTTATTGAGTGGAAAGTCTACATAACTTGCAAGATCACTAACCTCTTTGAGTAAATAATTGTTCATACGTGCTTCATACTGAAATCCATTAAATGTACGTCCTTTATCAGTAATCATGCAGTCATATACATCCTCAACCACCATATATTCATTTTCTACAATAATTGGATGCACATCAAATTGTTTCAAATGTTGCAGTGTCTTCGTTACTAACTCCTGCTCCATTGTTGTATTTACTAGTACTTCACCAGTTTGGCAATCAATTACCTTTGCGCCATTAAAACAAAGAAATAATCCATGATGCTTATCCATTTCCAGCATCTTGCCATACTTTTCAATTCCCTTTGCAGGACGGCCACTCGCAATGACTAGGCGAATTCCCTGCTCTTGTGCTTTCATTAATACTCTTTTTGTTTCAGAAGTTATCTCCTTCTGATCATTTGTTAATGTACCATCAATATCTAATAAAATTGCCTTCATCATAAACCTCCCTTAACGTATTTCAGGAAATCCTTTTGTCACAAAATAAATCCATACCAACATCATAATCGGAACCCCAATCTGAAACTTTAAATGCTTTGTTTTATGATGAAAAATACGCATGCCTAAATATGCTCCATAGGCTCCCCCAATTGCAGCAACCCCTAGTAATGTCTTCTCAGGAATTCTCCACATGTTGTTCATCGCACGATATTTATCTAAACCATATAAACCAAACGCAATGACATTGATCACTGCTAAATATGCTAAAACTGCTAATGACATCTATATACCTCTTACTTTTCGTATGGTTATCATATAGTATCCATCCGTAAATTAGAAGTAATTTTTTTATGAATCCCACATGGAAGTGTTATGATTAACACAACAATAGATTGGAGATTAACAATATGCCATGTACAACATTACTTGTCGGTAAAAAAGCTAGTTATGATGGTTCAACTTTAGTTGCACGTAACGAAGATTCGGGAGCTGGTGAATTTACTCCTAAAAAATTTATTATTGTTCATCCTAGTGAACAACCAGAAGTATATAAATCTGTTTTATCTCACGTAGAAATCCCTCTACCAAAGAATCCTATGCGTTATACCTGCATGCCAGATGCATTAAATGATAAAGGTATTTGGGGTGCCGCAGGTGTCAATGAATTAAATGTTTCTATGACAGCGACAGAAACAATCACTTCAAATGAACGTGTTCTTGCGGCAGATCCATTGGTAGAATACATCCCTGCACAAGGCAAAAAAGGTGATGAAGTTTATATCCCAGAAGTTGTTGGTGGTATTGGGGAAGAAGATATTGTTACACTAGTACTTCCTTATATCAAGAGTGCTCGTGAAGGTGTTCTTCGTCTTGGAGAAATCTTAGAGAAATATGGTACATACGAAATGAACGGTATTGCCTTCCAGGATGTTGATGAAATCTGGTGGCTAGAAACAATCGGTGGCCATCATTGGATTGCAAAGCGTGTCAAAGATGATGAATACGTTGTAATGCCAAACCAACAAGGTATTGATAGCTTTGATTTAAAGGATGCTTTTGGTAAGCAAAAAGAACACCTATGTTCTAGTGACTTAGTAGAATTTATCGAGAAGAATCATCTAAACCTTAACCAAGATACTAAGAAGTTTAATCCACGTTACGCATTTGGTTCACATTCAGATGCAGACCACGTATACAATACACCACGCGCTTGGATTATTGGACGCTACCTTAACCCAACTTCCTATCGTTGGGATGGTCCTAAGGCAGATTATCGTCCTGATTCCGATAACATTCCTTGGAGCTTAGTGCCAGAACAGAAGATTACAGTTGAGGATGTAAAGTACGTATTATCTCACCATTATCAAGGTACAGCATATGATCCATATGGAAAGCATGGTGATTCCTCACTACGTGGTTCCTTTAGACCAATTGGTATTAACCGCAATAACTTTCTAGCATGCGTGCAGATTCGTCCATATTTGCCAGAAGAAATTCGTTCTATTGAATGGATTGCCTATGGCTCTAATACTTTCAATGCATTTGTACCATTCTATGTAAATATTGATGAAACACCTGACTATACAGCAAATACCAATAAAACTGTTACAACAGATAACTTCTATTGGGCTAACCGTATTATTGGCGCTCTAGCGGATGCACATTACAGTGCTACAAGTTCTGCTATTGAGCGTTATCAAAATGCTGTACAAACGAAGGGTCATCAAATTATCAATAAGTATGATTCTGCATTCAATCAGAATGTAGACCCTGTTATACTATGCCAAACAGCGAACCAAGAAATCGCAGATATGGCAAGACAACATACAAATGACCTATTAGATAAAGTACTCTACACTGCAAGCATGGGCATGAAGAATGGTTTCTCTAGATCAGATGCCTAATTTCTAAAAGATACGAGGCCTTTATCACCAACAACATATAAGTAAAAGGATGACGATTATTACCGTCATCCTTTTATTGTGTTTCTATTGAAACTTACTTTTCCTCTTCTTCTTTCTTTCTGCGCTTCCAGAGGATAAAGAAGAATATTGCAAATCCAGAAAGAAGTGTAGCTAAAGTCCCAGCAAATACAGGTCTATTATTTACAAAACGAACCCATAGATTTGTTGTTACGAAGAAGTTATCAATTTCTTCTTCAATTTTATTACCAGCTGCGTCAGTTAGAACAATCTTCACATTTCTAGCATAGTCGGCACTATCAATTTCTAATGCATAGTCTCCACCATTCTTGATGAGTTCTTCTAATTGTGCTTGATCTAAAGTCGCAACTAGTTTGCCATCTAGATAGATTTCAGCCTTAGATAGTGCTAAGTTATCTGCTAACTTGATTTCTGCTTTATACTTTTCACCAACATATACCTTATTCTTGTCGATATTCTTGAATGTAACACTTGGTGTTGTCTTATCGATACCGAAACGTAGGTTCATCTTCTTTGTATCTAAAGTATTCTCAGATACGTTTCCAGCCTTATCTTCAGAATAAAGTGTGATGGAATATACAGCGTCATCTGTAAATAGTGAACGATTAATTCTATATGTGTAGTGGTACCACTTTCCGTTTCCACCTTCAATTGTCACTTGATAATCCTTACCCTTTTCAAGAACAACTGTCTTATTATTCTTGAATAATGTAATCTTCGCGTTATCTACTGGGTCAACATTTGTTTCATAGATGACAATATCACCAACTTCACGTACATACTTACCTGCAATTGCCTTTGTATTCTCGTCAAATCCATATGTAGAACCAAAGCGGTTTACAGAGAATGTAATTTGCTTTTCTTCAGTATTACCAGCCTTGTCAGTAATCTTCGCTGTTAATGTGTAAATATCATCTTCTTCTTTCACATTTGCGAAATCATAGTATGTATAAATTTGACCATTTTGAATTTCAGTATAGAAGCCCTTATTCTCAACACGACCTCTCATCGCACCTGTAAGTGTAATCTCAACAGTAGAAGGATCAAAGTTAGCGTCAGAATACTGAATTACAGGAGCAACTCTACCCTTATTTGCGGATTGATCCACAATATCTCTAATTTCTAATTGAGGTTTTGTTAAGTCGATGAAGAACTCATCTCTTGGATAGTCTGTAGCTGCGTTTCCAGCTCTATCTTGTACATCAATATCAAATTGATACTGTCCATCAGTAGAATATGTAATCGTAGCTGTATGAGAATCCCCATTATCAGTCCAAGCACTAAGAGCTGGTGCTCCATTTGTACCACTTACGTTTGCAATCGTTGCAGTTACTCTCTGTGGATCGAAGTTACGTTCAACAACAGTAATTGTCGCAGTTCTAGCTGCGTTATAGTAGTTGCCATTTCTAGCATTGTTGTTATCATATGATACAGAAATTGTTGGACGTACTTGGTCAATTGTAAACTCTTCACTTGCGACTGTTCCATCAACATATGGATTACCTTGGAATACATTACCTGCAGTATCTCTACCCTTGATTGAGAATGTATAATCATCATCTACAGTATAGTTGATGGTTGCTGTATGTTTAGCATCATCACCATTGCCTGTTCCTGCTGTATGTGTCCAATCAGAAATCTGAATTGCACTTCCAGCAAGAGCTTTTAACTGCATCTCAATGTAATCAGCGCTAAAGTTACGTTCATATACAGTAACAGTAGCTGTACGAGGTGCATTGAAGTACTTACCATCACTAGCATTGTTATTGTCATATGCAACACTGATAACTGGTGCAGTTGTATCAATCTGAATGGTTTGTTTCTTAACAGAAATATTGCCTGCATTATCTACAACTGTAACTTCAATTTCAACTTCATTACTATTATTTAATTGGCTAGATACTACAAAATTAACATCCTTACTTGCAATCAAATCTCCAAGTTTCAATGTCTCTAATGTTTCAGCCTCAAATAATACACCATCATCTTGTCCTTGTGTTTGAGTTCCCATATTTCTTACAACATAACTAATCTTCTTTAAACCAGAATAAGAATTATTTGTAATAGGCTCAGATACATGTACATTTACTTTTACATCACCATTGTAAACCGTGTTTAGAGAAGCCTCAGGATTGATTGTGATAGAAGGAACTGTTGATTCAATTGAAGGTTTTTGTTCATCGACAATTAAACCAGATGAACTTACATACGTTACGTTACCAGCCTTATCTACAGCCTTCACATATACAACGTATGTTCCTTCTTCTGTTAATTCAAAGGAATCACCTTCTTGCCAATCAGATACTCTTGCAAGTTCAGCTTCAGTTAAAATCTTCGAATTTGGTTCATTATTTGAATATTTTTTTGCATAGTAATAAATATTTGCAATGGCAGATGTTTCATCATCAGCAGTTAATCTGAAAGTAATATTTTTCTTTGCAAAATAACCTAGATTCAACTCACTCTGTAATCCAGACCAACTCTCCTTTATGAAGGAACCGTTATCTGCCTTAATATCAGAAGTAGCTTCAATTTTAGCAGTTGGCTTATTTTTATCTACTACGAAGGTAAATGCAGCCTTTTGATCATCTACGTTAATTGGCTCATTTTTATTACCTGCCGTATCTGTATATTCAAAGTTAAAATGATATACTGCATCACCTGTATATTTAATTTCAATTGTGTGCTTATCTTTATCAGGTGTATCACCTGGTGTTGTCTTCCATTCACCAATTGTGTATTGTGGCTCAGTAATCACCTCACCCTTACCATCTACTTGACTAATTTGTATTTGATTTTTAGCGATATTCTTATTAAAGTGATCAGTACGCTCAGTTACAGTTAAAGTAGCTGTGCGTTCCTTATTAAAATACTCACCATTTTGTGCATTATTGTTGTCATATACAAGATCAACCTTTGGAGCTACAGTATCAATGTCGATATCCTTAGATATGATTGTGGACTTACCACTTAAGAATTCTGCTTTAACATATAGTTTTTTAGCCCCGTTATTTTCGGCTGCATCTATTGTAAATGGATGCTTAGTTGGTGTACCTAGTTTTTCTTCATTTGTATAGCTTGTTACATTAGTTTCAAAAATTACATTTACATCACCCGTTGGCTCTTCAGAATCAAACCAATAAGTAATACGCTTTAAACCTGACAATTTTTCATTATTAGCATTATTAACTTTTGCATATAGTTGTATATTTTTATTATATATCTTAGTACTATCAGGGTTTTCTATACTTAAAGCAGGTGTATTTTCTTCCTTTACAAGTTCAATTTGATTGCCAATATCGACATTATACGGTATGTCACCGATTGTTCTTGATTCCTTAGGCTTTAGATATAGATTAATCTCTTTAATAATTCCACCTTCAGTTAATTCAATGCTATTTGTGCCTTCATAAGTATTCTCATTCGTATATACTACTTCTATATATACATCCTTACCTTCTGGCAAATTTTGAATTTTATCTCTATTAACCTGGATTGTTGTTGGCTGATTAGCAAAAATAATCTTATCATCTTCACTTGCATAATCTTCTGGAGCAATAATTGTAATTGCGTTAAAAGCTATTTTTGGTATTGGTGAAAACTCTGCATGAACTTTAATATTTCTATCAATATTACTTATAGTCCATGAAAATGCATTATGTGGTAATGCATGAATATTTGAATCATTATCAACATCATGCTTAGTACCATCATCCTCCGTATAGAAAATTTTATTTAGTCTATAATCTGGATCTGGAGAAAATGTCATAGTTGCTGAACTGCCATGTTCAAAACTGTTATTCCCATTTCCTCCATTAAAAGTAATACTTCCACCCTCAGATGGCTGTACTAAATCCACAGTATACTTATCTATCTCAAAAGAAACTTGTACCATAGTATTTCTACTAATACTATGAATTGTATACTCATTTGGTGCATTCGTCGGTGTTGCTGGCACTCCATTAATAAGCACCTCTTTAATGTGATAATTTGCATTTGGTATCACTTTAAATACAAAATCCATACCGGATAAAGTAGGATATGTATATTTAGGTGAATCCCCAAAATCTAAATCTGTAGAATCAACCTGTATTTTACCATTCATACCATCAGCAACTATAAAATCGACTAAAATTTTCCCCCATCGTGGAAGTCCAATATTAGTTTCTTCTGCCAAAACTTGTACTGGAATTAATGTGATAAATAAAATTGCAGAAAATATTAAGCACTTTAATCTCTTAAAAAACATATTTCACTCCTCTTCCCTTTACTCAATAATGCCTTTTCCTTCAGAAAAGCCTATTTCGTACTCAACTCTAAACTCTTGTTTAATACTATTCTGTATACTGCTTTGCGTGTTATCTTGAACAACACTTTCTGTCAGTACTGTTGTTTCACTTCCAATATCATCTAGGGAACTTGTCTTCCCACTCTCTCTACTTGAAGAAGTTTCTGTTAAGACTGTCGTTTCTTCTGCATCGAGAGTTGGTATCATCTGAGTAACAATCTTTGCAGTCATATGCATACCAGAAGTATGCCTTCCCTCTTCACTATCACGTTGAATACGTGCAATCTCTTTTCGAGAGTTAGCACCCGAAACCTCCGCAATTAAGAACGGAACTTTCCAGCGGATAAAGAGCAAGACAGCAACAATTAGTAGCACTATGCCAAAAATGAACAAACTGACTGATATTGTATGTAAGAAATCAATATTCATCGTTCACCTCCACCGCTTTCATATGCTACTTTTACTGTTTGTCTAGTATCTTCAATCGACTGCATCGTTTGAATACGCATGTTCTCTGTTAATTCTGTAGTTGTTTTGATACTTGATACAAATTTCTGAATCAAATCTAAATCAGAATTTAGTTCTTTCTGTTCAATACCATCAACTTTTAGTTTTGTTGCATACTGTTGAATTGTATTACGAACCATTTCAGCTAGTTCTAATCGAACAATTTCTGCTTCTGATTCATTTGGTACAACCTCTGTTAGAAGTGTATGTAAGCTTTCATAGAATGGTTTGTATTTACCAGTATCATTTGCTTCAGTAATCTGTGTAGCAATATCTCTATAGAACTCACCAATCTCGGCATATGTTTTTGCCATACCGATATTTTCATAATCCTCAGAAGCATGTTGAAGTACTTCTTTAAACCAAACAACCGCACTCTTTGCGCGAGTTATCTGGTTATCTGCACCATTTCCGTAATCAAAGTAATACCAATAGAGTTTTCCCGCCTCAAAGCAGATATCTACATAGTTATCTGTCTTTTCAAGTTTTTCTCTATTCAAAGTAATCAACTTCTCAATTTCTTTTGCTTCCGCAACCGTAAATACCGAATCATTCATCTTATATGCTTGCATGATTTTGATATACGGTTCCTTTTTATCCTCATATCCGCTTACCTGTAAGGCAGATATGTAATCCTTAATCTTATCAGCATAGTCAGAACTTAAGTCTGCCTGGTTCATATATGATGACATTTCTAAGAATTTAGCAGCTCCTGCCGCAATAAACATCACAACTGCAAGTACTGCTGTTAGGATAAATACTCCTAACTTCTTTTTATATTGTTTATGTAAACCTTCATCTTGATCCTGATAGTGTTCAAGTGCATATGTCAACTCTGACGTGCTTTGATAACGTTTCGCAGGATCCTTTTCTGTACATTTGAGAATGATATCTTCCAATCCCTTTGATAGTTTTGGATTAATCTGTCTTATCGGAACCATCTCATATGGTGGTTCACTAGGATTTTTTCCAGTTATTACGTGATATAGTGTTGCGCCTAAGCAGTATATATCTGTTCTTGCATCAGTTTGACCAATACCACCAAATTGCTCTGGTGCTGCATAGCCAACCGTACCAAGACATGTTGTATCTGCTAAATTTTTTTCCTTGAACTCTCTTGCGGTACCAAAGTCAATTAGCGAAATCTTACCGTCTGGTTTTAACATAACGTTTGCCGGCTTCATATCACGATAGATAATCGGCGGTTTACGTGTATGTAAATAACCCAATACATCACATAACTGTAGCGCCCAATTCACAACGTTCTCTTGTGACTGAGCGCCAAATTCACTCAATATTTTGTCTAGATTATTGCCTTCAATATAATCCATAACAATAATCAAACTATCATCTGTATCAATTACGTCGATGATGGATGGCAAACTTGGATGTTTTAAAACTTTTAAGATATCTGTCTCGCCAACTAATCCCTGTCGTACAGCCTCAAAGTTGATAACACCATCCTTACGAACCTCTTTAATTGCCCATGTTTTATTGGCTCTTTCATTTAGCGCAAGCCAAACAACACTCATTCCACCTTGCCCGATTTTACGTAGGATACGATATTTCCCTTCGAGCAATTCATTCTCTTTTAACATACTAATCCCCTATCAAAATGTACGAATTGCCGCGCAAGTAATATTGTCCCTTTCCTGACGCTGCTTATTCAAATTGATTAACCCCTTAATATTTGCGGTCATATCTGCTGCATTAACCATCTTTGTTGGATTTAAAGCAGCGAAAATCTCATTTTCTTTTACAACATGACGGAAGCCGTCTGTACATAACATATAAACTGCATCTTTCACCACACTACCACTAAAGAACTGTGGATAAAGATGTGGTGTAACACCAATACCTTGTAAGAGCACTGCTCTTCTTGTATCAGCTTCTGCTTCTTCTTCCGTTATCTTTCCATCTCTAACTTCTTTTGCCACAAGAGTCTGATCATCTGTAAGTCTTACAAGCTTATCGGTTAATTGATATGCACGTGTATCACCTACATTGACAATATATAGACTGTCCTGTGTCAATAACATTGCAGTTAGTGTTGTTCCAATTGCAAACCCTTGTTGCTTACCAAATGCAGAAATCTTTTCATTTGATGCAATAATCAGATTCTCCCAATCCTCTCGAATTGTACGTTCATTGATCTTTTTTTCAGCAGTAATCAGCGGTAATCTGTTAAATACCCATTGATTAAAATCATGTACGACGGTAGCACTTGCAAGCTCTCCCATGGAAAGTCCGCCCATACCATCACAAACAATTGCAAAGACCATCTTTCCCATAGGTGTAGAAATAACTTTAACATTATAACTATCTTGATTTGTCTTTTTTACGTTACCGATATCCGTCGCTCCAGAAACGATAAAATCCATATTATCTTCCCTGGCCTATCTTGTCTTGAACGCAAACTTCTCATTCGCTAGACGAATAACATCTCCGTCTTTAATTTCAACTTTAATATTACTTGTAATCATTTCATCATTTACATATGTATGGTTTGTAGAATTCTTGTCCACAACATAGTAATGACCATTTTCTACGATAAAATCAGCATGACTTCTACTAATTGCAGTATTATCGCCAATAAAGTAATCCACGTAACTCTTCTCTTTTCCAAGACGTAAAGACTTCTTATCAAGACGGATAATATCGTTATTCTTAACACGAATCAAACGAGGATTAATCATCATTTCTTCCTGCATTGCTTGACTCAGTACTGTTGTTTCTCCGTTTGCAGCACCACCACCGATTGCATGCTGTAAGTCTACTGTTTCACCATGCATATTTTGGTTAACAGCAACAGTATTAAAGGAAGGAACACCAGAAGCTACTTCAGTTTTTGCTATTGGAGCTACTGGTGTAGCAACTGGTTCTGCTGGTTTTTCATTTGGTACCGCAAAACTTGTAGCATGTGAAGTAGCAGGCTTATCCATACCTGGAATATCAAATGCATAATTTTCTTTGGCAACTGGAGCTTCAGCCTTCTTTTCAGTTGGTGTAAAGATGCTGTTCTTTGTTTCTACTTCCTTTTTCTTAGGCTTGAAAATATCGAAGAAAGAACCCTTCTTTGCTGGCTTTTCTTGTTTTACTGATTCAACTTCCTTCACTACAGGCTGAGCAACTGTATGTTGTACAGCAGGCTCTGTAATAGATGGTTGTTCATATAGATGATCTGCCTGTCCATTTGTATGTACCTCAGATACCACCTTCTTATTAGAAACTTCTTGCTTACGTAGTGTATCAATTAACTCATCAAATGAACCTAAATTGAAATCAGCCTTAGCAAGATACTGCATGATTTCATAATAATATTGCTTATCTTCCTGTTCATCTAGTTGTACACGTAACATAATCTTTTGGAAGAAGTCATGTAAATTTGGCTTTTCATCATTTACGACTGGAAGATACATGAACTTAGCAGTACCTTCACTTACATCACAGAAGATAAATTGTGTATTGAACACAAACTCATTTAATTCAAGCAAATATTCATTTGCAGATAATAATGTTTTTACCATGCAAGAAAATATCGTCAATAATTTTTTACGGAAAATTGGACGTTCTAGCATGTCCTCTAAGGTTACCTGTGCTGAGATATTAAATACTAACTTACGGTCTAGATTAAACTGTGAGAAAGTAATTGGAACGATGCCCTCAATATTGTTGTTTTGCAACATACCTAGACCAACACGATCCAGTTCCTCCTCCTTGAGCATTTTATAGTTCAAATAGGAAGCTGATGCATCATTTTCATAAGAAATTCTACTATCTAAGTTAAACATACTATCTACCCTCTCAATCATGATTTAGTCTAATCAACTGTAATAACTGCCAACGACCATTGTCGTTCTTTACAAAGCCGATTCCACTTTCGGAAATTAACCTTGCATCCTCAAAGGTACATGGAATGACAATTTTACCTGTCATATCAATATATCCCCATTTTCCATTTTTCTTAACTGCCGCAAGTCCACCGCTAAATGAACTTACTTCTTCAAAATCACCA
>CALBKL010000312.1 GCA_937895985.1 uncultured Solobacterium sp. | reverse complement strand
GGTTTTGAAACAGCTGAAGCTGCTGATGGAATGGAAGCAGTAGAATTATGCGAAAAGAATAACTATGATCTTGTTGTCATGGATATTATGATGCCTCACTTAGACGGCTTTTCCGCAGTGAAAGAAATCAAGAAAACAAAACCACAGTTACCGTTTATTCTTTTATCTGCCTTAGGTGAAGAATATGATCGTATTCATGGTTTTGATGTTGGTGTTGATGATTATGTTGTTAAACCATTTTCTTCAAAAGAGTTAATGATGCGTATTCATGCCATTTTAAAGAGAGTACATCCTGTTGAAGTAGTAGCTTTAGAACAATTCAAGATTGATGGTATGGTGATTGACTATTCCGCACGTACTGTAACGATTGAAGATCGTCGTATTCAATTATCTCCAAAGGAATATGAGCTTCTAGTATATTTAGTAAAAAATATGGGTATCGCCTTAACACGTGAACAGTTATTACAGAATGTATGGGGTTATGACTTCTTTGGGGATGATCGTACACTAGATACACATATCAAACTGTTGCGTAAAAATCTAGGTGATTATGCAAAGTATATTATTACGTTGAGAGGAGTTGGCTATCGTTTTGAAAAAGTTAGCGCCTAAACGAAAAAAGAATATTAGTTTACGTTGGAAGATTGGTCTATATCTTTCTGTGTTCTCATTTGTGCTTGTTGCGATTGTGTTCATTTTCCAGGCTTTATTATTGGAGCCGATGTATGAAGCAAGTAAAAAACGTACAGTTGAGAATGTATCGAATGCGGTTGTCAATGTTGTAAAAGAAGATGATGATGCGGACGATATTGAAGAGTACATCAACATTGCCCAAGAAACCAATGAAACATGCATTCGTGTATTACGTGAATCAAATGTTTTTCCAGGTACATATGAAGATACATATCTTGAATCAGGTGGCAAGAATCTAGGTTGTCGTCTATATAAAATGTCATCGAATGAAATCCTAACGCAGATTGCAAATGCAGAAAACAGCGATAAGGGTGAGTCGATGGTTGTACAAGATACAAACTTGATTACACCAACCAATGGTGAACGTTTCCGTA
>CALBKL010000311.1 GCA_937895985.1 uncultured Solobacterium sp. | reverse complement strand
GGATATATGGGTCTTTCATTTCATCTTCGTCATGCCATACACCATTTGCCTGTACTAACTTGATCTTGTAAATCTCTTCTGTGAAAGACGCTTCGATGGACTTTGTGTTACCTGCTCCAACTGCTAATTCTTCTGCACCGGAAGCCGTTGCGTCTGTACCAACTTGTCCAAAGTAACGATGGATGTGCTTTTCCATACCTACAGTTCCAACTAAATCTGTATCAGCCTTGCAGAAGATAGAATGATTTAAGTGTGAAACTAACTGGTCTTTAATCTCATTGCCTAGCACAAAATTGTCATAAGGTTTGTTTGCCATTTTCTTTTTGTCTCCTTTTAATTTTCTGAATAAATTGCGTCATACTCGTCTCTGTGGTTTGCGATGAAATCTGCCTTTTCTTTAGGCGGAAGTTTACTGAACTTCTCTCTCGTCATTACATCAGCATTTCCACTTCCTGCGCCTTGTGGTTTAGGATTGTCTTTAATCAAGTCTTTCTTAGTGTTTGCGACTAATTGGTCTGCAAATTTCTTTTGGTTTTCCAATACCTTTGCAGTATTGCCATCTAATGTTGCGATTGCGGTATCGCTTGCCAATTCTTCGCCATAGCCAATACCCAAGAACTGTGATTTTAAATCTGCGATGTTCTTTTCACGTTTCAACAAGTTCAATTCATTCAACATGTTTGTTCTTTCTTCTTCTGCTTGTTGCTTTGCTAGTTCGCCAGCGTCAAGAGTGCTTTGATATTTTGTTTTCCACTCTTTGCATTCAGAAGTAAGTTTTGAAATGTTGTTTTTCAGATTTGTAAAATCACTGTCTGTGTGGAACGTCATATCTGCTAGTGCAGTATCGATTTCTTCTAGTGACATTCCTTCTTTGTAGGCTTTACCTAATAACTCTTTTAAAGAACTCATATTGTTTTTTCTCCTGCGATTATAGTTTTCCCTAACTGTTTAAATTTGCGATTTAAGGTTTCTCTACCTGTATGTGCGAATTTTGTATTGCGACTTCCCTTCCGCATATCTAACAGTCTGTGGACTGTTAAGAACTTGTTGTATAACTCAACCAACATCTACAATTCACGTTGTTTTCAGCATTACTGAATCCGCCTGGGAATTGTGCTTCATCCAAATCGAATGTTATGAATGGCTCATTAAGTTTTTTCTTTATGGAATCGATGTATTCGTGGGTATCACGTACCTTTAAATCACCTTGCGTATTCCATTCCTTTAACACTTCTTTCCCTGTAGCCTTCTGATAGTCCGTAGCAGTCTTATAAGCTGCCGATTCATACACCCTATGTGCTTCACTATCAAGTAACTTAACAAGTGCTTTAACATCGTTATTTGCCACATATTCGTAAACACGGTCTTTGAATGTCTTGCCAGCAATGCTTTTGTAAATGCATGACTGCATGTCGGATGAACTGACATCGATATCCTTTGTGAGTCCTGTGCTATACAAGCCATCGATGTAATAACTTCCTAATAGCATGTAAAGTTCATACTCGATGTATTCTTGTTTCTTCTTTAATTCCAATGTCTTGGAAGTAAGATATGCATTCACGATTTTTTCTGTGTTTGCATGTATCTCGTCAAAATCTAAAATGGTTAGCATAAATAAAAGAAAAGGGATATCACGATATGCATGAATACATACCTTGATACCCCTTTAGGTTTCTCCTTCCCACGTTTGGAAACGGTCTATTTACTTTTCATCTGGAACTAATTTTCGTAGAACTTGAATCAACACTATTTGATTGCGTTCAATCTTCACTTCTACGATATTGCTTTTGTTTAGTTCCTTCTCAATTCTCTGGATCTGTCTTGGAGTTAGTTTGAATTGCATTTACTTCCTTCTCCTGTTCAGTATTTTCTGCTTGTTTCATATATTCTTGCGATTCAAGCCATGCACCTTCACTATCTACAAATAAGTTTGATGTAGCAAACGCTAAACGTGGAGCAATCTTTTCATTCTGCAACATTGCAATAAGCACTTGAACCTTAGATTGGATATTCTCGTAGTTCTTACGTGTGAACTTGATATCGATGTCCTTGTAGTCCAGTATCAAGTCGGACGTGTTATTGCAAATATATGCAACAAGTTTTAGCGACTGTCGTTCGCTTGCCTTAAATAAGTTTTCTGTATCTTTTGCTCTGGCTTCTGCCAAGTACCATCCATCTTGCATGATGGTTGCCATACCAGTTTCTGCTGAACTTCCTGTTTTCTTGGTTGGTGGCATACCGACAATCGCAAGTACATTATCAATCAAGTCATCAATGAGTGTTTGTGTGTTTGACTGGTCCAATTGTGATACAAGATATTTGATTTCACCTTGTAAACTTGGGTTGATATCTCTGAACTTGATAGCACCAATTTCATTCAGTGTTTCAACCTTCTCGGTATCAATATCCACGTTATGGAATAGCAATAGTGATTGTACGAATTGCTCTACTCCATCAATTCTGTTGGATTGCACCAGGTTGATTGCGTCTAGTAGTGTAAGCACAATCTCAAACGCTCCAATACGTGCGTTATTCAGTGGATATTCGATAATCGGAATCTGTTGCAACGTGTTTGCTTGCTTTGCAACTATCTTATCTTCCTTGACTTTAAAGTATGTGTCTTTGGTGTAGCACTCGTAAGTCGTAACATCCATACCAGTTTTTTCATCTGATTCCGTATAAATACGTACTCCGATAAGTGCAGGCTCTCCGATAAGCAAAGAACTGTAAACTACAAACGTGTTTCTTGGATCAGCACTGTATAAATCAAACGGAATGTCATCCTCTTTATCACTCTGTAAGAGAATCTTTACTCCCAAGCCAAAGATATGCATGTTATCAACAACATCTTTATCGACTGTAACTTTATTCTTGACATCCATGTAGGAATTAAGGGTACTGATTTCATCCGATTGCTCGTTTGACTTTGACGCATATTGAATCGGTGAATATAACAAGTAGCCAGTCTTGAACGATACGATTTCATTTGCCTTGTTTACAACAATTTTATTGTTGATAGTAGGTCTGATTTTCTTGATACGATTCAGAATAGGTTGATTACCTGTATAGTATTTGTACAGATATTCTTCTTCTCTTACGTTCTTCTTATGTATGTCGAGTGCTTTCTTCAAACACTGAACGATATTCTGCTCATTGATACTGCCTACATTTAATAAAATCTTCTTTCTACCTGTATAAGCCATTTATCAGTTTCCCTTCATCATCGTCAAGTTATCACTTTTAAAAGCAAAAACAAGCATAACGTTTGTATTTTTTAATAAAATTATTAGAATGGTCTATCGAAAATTTCAACTGTAGGAATTAAAATCTCTTGATACATATTAGAAGCCATAGCAAGGCTATCTGGTGCGTCATCATGTTTATTTTTGCCATTGGCTTTGAAACTAAACACATTCTGCATGAATTGTTCATATTCTTTAGAACGTTTACCACTCTCCAAGAATACAAAATGGTTAAGAATATCCGATTTCTTCTCATAAATACGAATGTTCTTTGCAACAAGCGTTGGTGCAGAAACCATCTCAACATTGCATTTATAATTCAATTTGTTTAATTCTTCTTCAATACCTTCAACATAACTCTCAAGTGTCTTATTTGCTTCTACACGTAACGTTGTAATTCCATTATCACGTGCTTTTCTTGCTATCGTAGGTTGCGATATCGTCTTATCTTCATTGGTATAAATGACATCTACAACGTACACTTTATCGCCATAAACCTTACATATAGGGCCTGCAACAAAGTCTCCACCACCGAATGCAGGGTCTACTGTAGTAAACGCCCAATCGCATGGTAAATCTGGTAAAGTGCCATCGAAGAATTGCATATCGTTAGGGTTGAATACTGTTCCTTCTCTATCGATTGGTTGTTGCTGGTACTGTGCAAGCCATGATTCAATATCACCATTTTGCTCAAAGGAAGCACGTTTCTGTTGGTATGTCTCTGTAGAAAAACCAACCCCATAATCATATTCAAAGTTGCTTTCATCGTTCTCATCGAGTGCAGGAATACTGATATCCGCCCACTTATGATTCTTAAACTTCTCATTCGTTTTTAGAAGTTCCATTCTTCTACCAATAGGGTCTTTTGTACTCCATCTAGTACCAATCCATAAAATACGTGTGCTTTGCTTTGCACGTGAAAGCATATTGTTATCAACCTTGCCCCATGCAGTTTCAAGTCTATCTGGGTTGAGTGCTTCTTCAATACCACTTAGCAAGTCGTCTGATATCAAAATTCCCCCTTCAACGTCACATGCACCATTCAATGTTCCATACAATGAACGACAAGTAAGCGTTGGATAATGGCGTTTGGTATCTACAGATAGTGTTTGGTCTTTAGCATTTGACAATCCGTTATTAGTATTCGGCAATACTCTATCTGGAAATATCTTTTGCCAATTATATGTATGTGGATCTTGTAAGATTTCTTGTACACCATCGTAAAACTTACCAGTCAATATCGCAGAATACGATACATACAAGTTCGGAAATTGTGGGTATTTACCCATAAGCCAGGTTATGAAGAAAATAATCAGCGTGGTCTTACCAGTTCTAGGCGGCTGCGATAAGAATAATTCCTGTATATCCCCATCTGCCAGTTTCTGTAGGGTTTCTACGTGGCCCTTGAGTATCTTCTTGCGTGGGATATAAAATCGCTCTCTAGGCTTTCTATCGTATTCCAACGCTATCATGAAACTATCGAACCAGTCTTGTGCGTCAAATACGTACATCTTGAAAATGAGTTCTCTCATTTTCTCTGCAAGTGCATAATCTTCTTGCTCGACTGCATATCGCATAACGTTTCCAGATACTGCAATTAAATCCAATACGTTTTCGTGCAGTTCGTTTTTGGAAACGTATTCTGCCTTCATCTTCATTAGGTACGCAAGTCCATCTTCACATGGTTGGTACTCATTCCTATTCCCTATAACAGTCAAAATGTTTCTGAATATCCCTTGCATTCTTTCTATGTTCTTCATGTGCTCTCCTTCGCAAAAATAAAAAAAGGCATACATCTTTTCTAAGATGTACACCCTTTGGTGTATCTTTATTCCGTTGAATAAAGATTATATTTTGTTGTTTTAATATTCGTTGTTTCTTATTCTCTTCAATCCCATGGAGTAAAAATATTTCCGAAGAAACCACGTTCCTGTCGTCTTACTTTACGTCTCAATCTATATTTATGACGATATTCTTCCATATATCTCTTATCTGCTGCTCTTCTCTTTAAAAACCGGAAAATGACATAAAGAACCAGTACAAACAGAATAAGGCTAAATATAAATTGAATCAACGCTACAATAAAGCCAAAAATCAACATGATTATCTCTCCTAATAAGTTTAACATAAAGCCATCCTTTCTACTTCGGCATAATACTTATGTGTAC
>CALBKL010000310.1 GCA_937895985.1 uncultured Solobacterium sp. | reverse complement strand
ATGTAGTACCAGCAATCATTTCTTGGTTTTCATAAACGATAAGTCCCATAAGTTTGTAGCCATGCCAATCGTCACTAGTTAGATAAAAATTTAGTGCTTTATCTCCCTCATCAGATAACCTCTGTACTGTTACAATTCTTTCACCTATGGTGTATTCTTCTATTGCCGAATCAATAGGATGCAAATTTGTAAATTGATGTGGTAGTTTTTCCTTCGTAACATATAACCGAAAGGTATACCCTTGTTTATTTCGATATGAATTTACAATATATTCAAAATATTTCCCAATATACTGCTTGGATGCAAAGTAATTCTTTTGAACATAGATGTCATTAATCTGTAGGTTCTCAATTCCACAATCCCATGGTGGTTCACCGGTTTTACAACCTAATACATCATCATAATCAAATCGCAAATGATATTCGTTTGATACCTCTTCTTTTAGTTCCTTGATTTCATCTTGATTGGTAGTATTGATGTTTCTTTCATTAAAGAATTCCGCTCGCCCTGGAATCCTTGGCAGAAGATATGGAATGATACATGCTGCGAGTATGATGACTACGCTGTAGATTGCAAGATAAAAGATGTTGTAATGGTGTCTTCTCATAACAATCACCTCAATGATATACATTTCTGTTTTTATTTATTATATAGCACAGAAAAAGAAGGATATACACCCTTCTTATGCAAATTCATTTAGATTAAGTGGTTTGATACTTGTCGCAAATGCTTGTTCAACCGTAGAGATATCTCTACCTACAAGTTTTGAGAATAATTTTGCGTCATTTAGTCTTGCCATTGTAGAACCATATGTCTCAACCTTTGTCTCTGGGAATACGAGTGTTAAGTCTTCTGCTTCTGATACGTGTAATTCCACAACATCCTTTTCAAATAGTGCTGCGTTACATAATTTCATTAGAGCAGTGGAATCTAGGTAGATGAGTTCTTCAATTTCTAGAACATCTCCCTTTGGCAACATCGTTGCATATCCTCTAATTTGGTCTTTGCCATTGTAGTAGGCTACAATCTTTCCACCTTGTGCGTTGATTTCCTTCTTATACTTTACAAAGTATTCTAAATCTCTTGCATAGTATCCATTGAATCGACGGATAAATGCAGAGTATACCTTTAATAAATCAATCGCTGTTGGTTCATAGGAACAACCAAAGTTTGTACTACGCTTTACATCATCACGTGTTAAGCGATAGGTAGAGCGATTGTAGATATTACGGAAGCCATATGGTTCATATAGTTTCTGATCATATGCCTGAATAAGAGTAATTAATTCAGTATGCTCGCATGCATCTAATACAATTTCCATCAAACGCTTCATATATCCACGCTTACGGTATTCAGGCAATGTTGCTACACCTAGAATCATACTAGTACGTAAAACTTTATCATTAAACATCATTGCATGTGGAGCTCGAATGATTGCTGAGACAACATGTCCCTCTTCTACATATACAAAGCAATTTTCTGGCACAAATAGATTCTTGAAATAGTAATCAATATAGCCTTCATCCTCTTGTGGAAAACATACTTTCCAAAGATTCTTTACTTCGGTAGCTTGTTCTTTCGTTGCTTTTGTAATCATGATTCAACACCTTTCTTAATGCGATACTTCTCAATAATATTGACTGGGTGATAGGACAGTTTAGCAGCTCTTAGATTTTCACGACCTGTATCATCTTCACGATTGACTAGTTCAATACCCGGGAATTCATGACTCAACATCTCTTTCATGATGCATTGGTAAAGGCCTCTAACATCTCCATCTGCCTTCTCGATATTCTCTTGACACATACGGTCTGATAACATTGATCCAATCGCAAAGGCACGTACCTTTCCATCGATTCGAATCAAACCACCCTTACAAGGTAATTCATCATACAAGTCTAAGATGCGGAATGTACCGATTCTCTCACTCTGTAAGAAATCATCTGGATCTTCTGATTTCCAATCTTTCAAATATCCAATACAATCATCGATATTGGTCTCATCCAGAGTTTCGTATGACCATCTACCCTCAAAGTCTTTATAGAACGCATTCAAATGATTGCGCTTTTTTTGCATTTTCTTACCAGCATAGGTACGTAAACGTTCTCCATCATAGACATAATCATCTGCCCAACTTTCATGAATGGCTGTATATTCTGGATAAAGTTTAATGACTTCATCTACCATCTCTTTTGTAAAACAGCTGAGTGTAAAGTCATGTCCATAGTGGTCAAAGATTTCCTTACCCTTTTTTATCGCTTCAGCGATATATTGTTTTTCACATAGTGGCATATACATGAAGAAACATCCCTCATGAATGCCCAACAATAATAGATACTCTTCCTTCTTATAGTAGAACAACGGATATGTCTGTAACCACATAATCATATTGATGATATTGTGATTGGATTCTTCATATTTACAACGCTGTAAATATTCTTGAACCATAGGCCAATCCATCACTTGTAAAGTTGTAAAATCATTTTCTAATATTTCAGTGGTTACGTTTTCCATAGTCTTATTCTCCGTCTGTATGTTCCTCATATTCGACATCAATGATATCACTTTGATTTTTCTTAGGGTTTGAATATGACTGATAGAAAGTACGATCAATATCCAATTCTTCTGCAGTAGCGTTTTCCATCTGCTTATTTAATCTTCTGGCTTGTATCAGCCCATAAATCACAAATCCTACAATTGGTAATAGTAATAATAGGATGAGCCACCATAGGTAGCGAAATATCAGCATCACGATAACCAAGAATACAATTGTGGATACCGCTGTTTGTAGTTGTGTTCTATTCATCTTGTTTTACCTCTTTCATCGCTAGTTCATGAAGCTTTACAAAGCGATGTTTCATGCCTGACTTCGATACAATTTCTCCCGTCTGACGTTCATAGATACTACACAGCTCCATTAAGGAAGCTTCTGGGTTTGCCTTACGGAGTGCGATGATATCTTGTAGTTTACGGTCTAATGTTTCTATCTTCTGATTTTCTTCTAAGATTCGAATATCATCCAGTTGTCCACTCGCAGCCGCAACCGCCTTTACTTCATTGGCTAAATCCATATTGTTCATGCGTTGAAGGGAGTTACTAAAGTCCCTTGAAATACGAATATTTTCAAACTTTAAAACTGCCTGGTCTGCTTCGATTAAACGCAAGAAGTCCGCAATCTTTTCAGCTGACTTCACATATAAAATGACTTTCTTACGACGCGTTGTAATCTTTGCATGAATATTAAATCTCTCTAATAAGGATGCCATGAATAATGCATGTTCTTCACTGGTAGCTGTAATTTCCAAGTGATAGGATGATTTTTCTGGTGAGTTGATAGAACCACCCGCCATAAACGCTCCTGCTAAATATGCACGTGCATTATTGTTTGTCTGTACGATTTTCGCAAGTGGTTTATCCAGTAAACCTCGTGTACTATAAATTCCTAAATCCTCCAAAATCTTTGGAGCGGCACTCATAATACGCATACCATAAATACGATTCTTGCGAAGATTCATCTTTCTTTTTACAAACAAACTAATTTCCACACCATATCGTTCCTTTACCAAACGATAAATTGTACGTGAAACAGCCGCATTTTCTAAGCTTACTAATAAGGTCATACCACGACTAGATAAGGAAAGCGATGATGTCATTTGAATGAGTGCGGATAACTCTGCACGTATATCATTCCCTTCCATAATCTTTTGTGCTACTTCTTGTTTTACTTCTGCCGCAAATGACATTACTTCACCTCCAGCAATTCTTGAATCACTGCTTTAATCTTTTCTGGATCATGGTGAATAAATCCATTACGGAAGCTGAGTAATTCCTTCGTAACAACCTGATACGGATGATCTTGCTTTACAAGATTTACCTTTGTACTTCCATTTAACGAATAGCGTTCTAATATCTTCTCTGGTATCTCATCACATGCGACAATCACTTTATCAACTGGTGCATGGTGATATAACAACGCATCTACGTGATCTTCTACAGTATATCCATCTGTTTCACCTGGTTGTGTCATCGCATTACAGAAGTATACTAACTCTGCCTTTGTACTACATAACGCTTCTTGAATTTCCGGAATGATTACATTTGGCAAAATACTTGTATAGACAGAACCAATTCCATAGATGACTAAATCTGCATTTTGTATCGCTTCAACCGCTTCCTTACATGCATGTACCTCATCTTGATAGAATACACGTGTGATATGGTGATTATGATTTGGAATATTTGCTTCCCCACGCACAATGACACCATCTTCCATGCGTGCATACAAAGTGATTACATCTGTACTCGCCGGAATAATATTACCTTTTACGTTTAAAATATGACTAACTTCCTGAATGGCTGCCATAAAAGAACCAGTCTGTTGCGTCAGTGCGGTTAAGATTAGATTTCCTAGATTGTGTCCTAAAATATCATCTTCTTTTCCATCAGGGTCATCAAAGCGATAATCCATCAGGGAACTTAACATATTTTCACTTTCAGCCATACTGATCATGACATTTCGAATATCACCCATCGCAGGAATATGAAAGTTCTTGCGTAATCGTCCTGTACTTCCACCATCATCAGCGACCGTTACAATAGCGTTTAAGTCAATATTTTGAATTGTTTTAATACCACGGCAGATTAATGACTGACCATGTCCACCACCGATAATGACAACTTTATGCTTCTTCATGCGTTAGCCATTCCTTCTGATCACGGTGATCTAAATAACAGTTATATCTTTCCTTATATACATCATATAAGAAATTTGCGATAGTAACAGAACGGTGTTGTCCACCTGTGCATCCAATCGCAACAGTAAAATGATTCTTACCTTCCTTTGTATACTGTTCAAATGCATAATCTGTAAATGCTAATAAACGCTGAATAAATTCCTGTGTCTCAGGTTTATCCATGACATAGTCATATACTTCTTTATCATTTCCTGAGAAATAACGAAGCTTCTCATCCCAAAATGGATTTGGTAAGAAACGCACATCAATCATCAAATCTGCGTCAAGTGGTACACCATACTTATAACCAAAGGAAATAAAAGAAATCGAGAATGAAGGTATCTGCTTCTTGGCAAAATATGATTCTAGCTTTTTCTTAAACTCCTTTTCGGAAGAGAAGGATGTATCAATTGTAATCACATTATTATCAAGATTCTGCTTAAATCTATGTCTTTCTTCTGTGATAGCTTCTTCAAGGGTATTTGCGGTATTACTTAATAATAATGGGTGAATACGTCTTGTACTCTTGTATCGATTTAATAGTACGCTATCACTGGCATCGATAAAAAGTACGCTAACGGACGCATTAATACCATTCAACTTACGAGAGAAAATTGGAAAGTCTTCTGCTGATGTACTTAACGCAATATAGCTATATCTTGGGTCGGTTGAAACTTCAATCATATCTACGAACTGATCTACGAGCACAACAGGATAGTTATCAATAATGTGATACCCCATATCCTCTAAAATGCGGGTTGCTGTACTCTTACCAGCACCACTCATTCCACTTACAAGTATGATTCTCTTACTAACTTCCATATCCAATTACCTCGTTTCTATTTTATCATCCGAGTTTCACCTTCTCAATTTTGTGAAGGTCATAACTGTTCTTCTCATTTTATACCATTCTTATTATACTATCTATAACAGTAACGTTAAGAGGAGAGTTATATGAACACACCAATCGTTAGTATTATTGTACCTGTATATAATGCCGCAAAACCACTCGATGGAGATAAAACTGTATTACATCGCTGTATCGATAGTATTTTGAATCAAGAATATCGTGACTACGAACTAATCGTTGTAGATGATGGAAGTAAGGATGAATCCGGAAAGATTCTCGATGAATACGCCGCAAAAGATAGTCGTATCAAAGTCATCCACAAAGAAAACTCAGGTGTATCAAATACCCGTAATCTCGCAATACAAAATGCACGGGGAAAATATATACAATTCCTCGATGCGGATGATTGGATTACAACCGATGCCACTAAATCCCTTGTACGTACAATGGAAGAGTCAAAAGCAGATCTAGTTATCGCAGACTTCTATCGTGTCGTAGGAGAAAACACATCCCATAAAGGTAGAATTGACTCCGATAAGGTGCTTACAAGAGATGAATTTGCGGACTACATGATTCAAAATCCAGCAGACTATTATTATGGGGTACTTTGGAATAAACTCTATAAGAAATCCATTATTGATACTTATCAACTTAAAATGGATACTAGCCTTTCTTGGTCAGAGGATTTTATCTTCAATCTTGAATATCTACTCCATGTAGAACATGTAGCACCATTACAGTTACCAATTTATTATTATGTAAAAACAGAGGGCTCTCTTGTATCGCAAAGCCGTTTTGATATTCGTAATATCGTTGATATGAAGTTATCTGTCATCAAATACTATGATAACTTCTATAAATCTATTTACGACGAGAAGGAATACGCTCGCAAGCGCCCAGAAATTCTTAGCTTCTTAGTAGGCTTTGCGACAGATGACTCTGCAATCTCCTTCTCCACAAAGAAACTTGGAGAAGAAATCGTTCCAGTCGCAAAACTAAGTGACCATAAACAAGATGCGATACTACATAACTACTACACCATAAAGCTACTAGAACGTTTACTACAACGTATCGCAACAGAAACTGGTTTAAGTACAAACGAACTCATGATTATTCATTATCTTTCTTGTTTCCCACGTTCCAGTATCACGAAAGATATGGCTCTATTTACAGATATCAACCAATTCTTATTGTTGCCTTTATTAGAAAAACTTGTATTTAATGAGTTTGTTACAAGAGTCACATCAGATGATTTTGAAACTTACTATTCTCTGACTTCAAAAGCAGAACCAATCACTAGACAACTCAATCAACTAAACGAAGATTTTGATGCAATCCGCTTTGCGGGTGTTGATTCTTCTACACAAAAATTACTACAAACCACAGAAGAGACAATCTACGAAAATATTCGCAAGAAATTACTATAATCAATTATAAAAAATGGGTTCTAATCACATATGTGATATAGCGCCCATTTTTTATATTCAGTTCATTTCAATTGTACTAAAAGACTGTTTTACTTCTATTAGTTCTTTTAACTTTTTCTCTAACACGCTCGGATCCATTCCGTTTTGAACTGCAATTTCATAATACTTATCAAATTCAGGATGATTGTTCTGTTTTACTACTGCTAGAATTTCCGCAAAGAATCCCCAAACATTTTTGTAACTTCTGGTGGAATGATAATCTTCTCGTTTTGGCATCCATTGTAATTTAATAAAGAATTTATATAGGATCTTACTCCAAGTTTCCGCATCATCGTCATAACAGAAAAACTTCGCTTCAAGTAAGCTACCAAAACGTCTATCCCAGAATTTTACAGTATCGGGTAAATACCAAGTATTACGAGTATCTCTACAAATCATTTCAATTGCGAGTTGTTCTAGTATTACACTTGGATCACCACCAGCACAGCTATAACTTCCAGCCACCATGCTTTGAGCTGCCTCTTCCTTTAATTCTTCATAGGCTGTTTGGCTATCTAGTAAAGCCATCGCAATTTTTGCACGGTCACCAAATGCTCTTCCTGCACTCAACATCCGATATTTCTCAAGTTCACTCATACTTCCTCCTAAATATCTTTCTACTCTTTTTGTGTATTCTTATCAACTATAGAATTATCTTGTTAATTTACGGTTCATATACTTCGGATTCACAATTGTGATATATACATACATATTTACGCAAAGCATTACCCCAGCCCAGAAGCCTATATCTAATTTATAACCCAACACAACCACAAAACATTGTATTAAAGAATACAATGATTCAATCTTTGTATTCTTCGCTCGTTGTTTCAGATCTTTTTCATATCTATGATTACTTGCCATCCATATTGAACATGCAAGAAGTAGGAATAATTTTATAACCTTTGCATACACTTTTG
>CALBKL010000309.1 GCA_937895985.1 uncultured Solobacterium sp. | reverse complement strand
TTCTTGCATATCTAACGATCCATTAATACGAAAGCATAGTGTGATTGATTTTGATGCGGCATTAGCAATTGTTTTAACTGGATTCTTTGGATTAGGTATGGTGTTAAAGAGTTATTTACAAGGAAACCCTTTATACATGCGTGCATCACAAGCAGGTTTAAAGAACTATATCTTTGGCTCTGCAGCATTTATCGTAAAAGAAGATATTATCATGATTGCGATATGTGCAATCATCGCAACAATATTACTGGTTTTATTTTATAAAGAGTTAGTGGCTAGTATTTTTGATCCACAATTTGCAAGTGCAATCGGTATTTCAATGCCGATTGTAAATACGGTGTTATTACTGCTGATGGTGATGTTTATTGTTGTTGGACTAAAAGCTATTGGTGCAGTTCTAATTTCATCATTTTTAACGATGCCGTGTATATGTGCAAATCAACACTCTAGAAATCTGAAACAAGTATTATTTATTGCAGGTAGTATGGCTGGTATATCTGCCTTTATAGGTACTTTTTTATCGACTGCATATAGTGGTATTGCGACAGGTCCGATGGTAATCATCTGTATGGGTATCTTAACAGTATTATCCATGGTATTTGGCAAGTATGGTTTAGTCGCACAAAAAAGACTTGGAAAGGATGCGAAATCATGTCAGAAGTGTTGTTAACGATGATGGTGACAGCGATTGGATGTGCAATCCTTGGACCAATTTTAGTTTTAAGAAAATTAGCGATGACTGCAGATGCTTTATCTCACTCGGTATTATTAGGTATTGTAGTAGCTTTCTTCTTTGTGCCTGATTTACGTTCGATATGGCTAGTTATCAGTGCATCAATCTTTGGTGTATTTACAGTATGGTTGGTTGAAGAATTATCTCGTTATCGTTTGGTTGAGAGGGATGATGCACTCGCAATTGTCTTTCCGATATTCTTTGCATTAGCTGTACTCTTAATTACAAAGTTCTTTCGGAATACCCATTTGGATGTAGAAGTGGTATTAATGGGCAATCCGCTCTTTACACCATTTATTCGCCAATTTGGAATGCCGAAGGCAATGTTTGAAATGCTTGTAATTCTTGCGATGAATGGAATCTTCTTATTATTCAATTACCAGAAACTAAAGGTCGCAATCTTTGATCCTGAGTATGCACAATTAATAGGCATTCCTGTTACGTATCTGTTTCGTGTTTTGATGATACTGGTATCGATTACCTGTGTTGTAGCATTTAACAGTGTTGGTGGTATCCTAGTTATTTCGTACTTTGTAGCACCAGCTGCTGCCGCATGCATGATTACAAAAGATTTAAAGATAACAATACTAGTATCCATTCTCTTTGCGATTATCAATTCTTGGCTGGGATATCATATCGCAATTTTGTGGAATGTATCGGTTTCTGGTATGTGCAGTTTGGTAGGAATGATAACAGTACTATTAGGCATTGTTTTCCATCGTCATGGTATGTTAAGACAATGGGCAAAGTCCTTTGTGAATCATGAAAAGTTCTGTGAAGATTTATTACTAGTCCATCTCTATCGTCACCAGGGAAATACAATTGAACTTGGATATCAAACAATTCATAAACATTTAAATTGGTCATCTAAAATAACAGATGAACGTATCGAAAGATTAGTTAAGCGGACATATGTTATGCGTGACGATATACATCAGCTATATTCTCTAACAGAAAAGGGAATGACTTACGTTACAAAACAATTATTACAATCATAGAAATGGATAAAACAGAAATGTGATATCCATTTTTGTTTTATCTTTTCAGGGGTATAATAAACATACAGAATTGAGGTGTTTAAAATGAAAATATTTGAACAATTCCCACAGTATGAAGATGGGTTTATAGTATTACGTCGTTTTGTTCAGGAAGACGCAAAGTATCTTTCGGGAGTATATGAAGAAAGACTGACAAAACGTCAGGCAGAAAAGACGATTGAGAATTATGAAAAGTCTTATCAAGATAAGGATGAAGTCATTCTTGGTATCTTTGGGAAAGAAGACGAACAATTAAAGGGTATTATTGAGATATACGATATTCATGAATCAGAACTTTCGATTGGCTATATGATTGTCGAGAAATATCGCCATCAAACATATGCTAAAAATAGTGTGTATCTTCTGACAAAAAAATTGATTGAAGACTATGATATAACATGCATACATGCGAATTGTCATGTGGATAATATCTATTCGATACGTGTGTTAGAACACAATGGATATGAAAGACTTGGACAAGAAGAGGATGAATATGTGTATGCATATAAGCCAAAACAACTAGAACAGGATACATTTAACCAAGATGAAAAGATGATTGTCCTTGCAGGCGGATGTTTTTGGGGTGTAGAGAAAGCATTCAAGGCTTTAGATGGTGTTTTGGAAACAACAGTAGGATACGCAAACGGCTTCACAGATAATCCAACATATGAAGAAGTTTGCCGTAATGAAACAGGCTATAAGGAGGCAGTAAAGGTTGTTTATCAATCAAATGTAGTTTCCTTATCCACAATTATTCGTGCATTTTTCTTATGCATTGATCCACGACAACGCAATCGGCAGGGAAATGATATAGGGTCACAATACCAAGCAGGTATTTACTATATTGATGAAAAAGATTTGGATGATATTAAACCGGTATATGCAAATGAGCGTATGAAATATGACCGTTTCTTTGTAGAATTAGAGCCATTAAAGAACTTTTATACCGCAGAAGAATATCATCAGGATTATCTTGATAAGCATCCAAATGGGTATTGTCATATTACTGCTTTTGAAATGGAAGAAGTTAAGAAATTAAATCAACAGCCATGTCAAATTAAAGTGATTCTTCCATCTGAAAAAGAACTTACTTTAGAAGTGCCAAAAAATACAACGATTGCTGAATTACTTCAAGAAGTGAATACGGAACATCACATTTACGCTGCACTCATCAATCACAAGCATGTTCACTTTAGTGAATGTGTACATGACCAAGATATTGTACAGTTACAAGATATACGTGCATCGTATGGAAATACTTGTTATCAATCTACATTGACACTTCTATATTTGAAGGCAATCCATGATGTTATGGGCAAGAATGTAACAGTTACGATTGCAAACTCATTATCTAAGGGATTATTTACTGTGATTCATGCTGGAAATGTGACAGATGATCTTGCGAAAGAAATTGAAGAACGCATGCATGAACTTGTAGAAGAAAATATAGAAATTACAGAAGAATATGTAGACCATGATACAGCTATCGAACTTCTAAAGGATGCAAAAGATAAGAAGAGTGTAGACCTATTAAATACCGCAAGTGATTTAAAGAATGTATATGTAATTACACTTG
>CALBKL010000308.1 GCA_937895985.1 uncultured Solobacterium sp. | reverse complement strand
GAGAAGAAAGTCATAAAGATGCTAGCAGATGCAGGTATCCCTGAATTTCAAAATATGGAGAATTGCCCTTCTCTTTTCTTATCTGTTGATGAGTGGGAGAATAATCCATACCATAAAAATATTCATTTAGATTGGATTAAAGATTCGCATTTTACTTTCGAAAGAGGAAAGATCGCAGGCTTCGAATTATTTAATTCTGATGTAATCCAAAAAGATCCAAATCGAGAATTAAATGATTGGATGAAATTACGCGCAATGGACCGTAATTTTGATGCACTCTATCTATACCAAGATGATATGGACTGGATGTTTGATGCACCAAGTGAAGCCAACACCAATGATATTCCTGCACAAAGCGCACATGGCAAAGTACTTACCTTTGGTTTAGGCATCGGTTATTTCCTATATATGGCAATTCAAAATCCAAATGTAGAAGAAGTCACTGTCATCGAACGCTCAAAAGAAGTTATTGCTATGTTTAGAAATTTTATTCTCCCTCAATTCGAAACAACAAAGCCAATTCATCTCATTGAGGGTGATGCATTTGATTACTTCAATCAAGATTATCTTTCAAACTTTGATTATATCTATACAGATATTTGGCAATCATCACAAGATGGCTTACCACTGATTACAGAACTATTAGAACAATGTTATCTACCAAAAGAAAAAGCAGACTTCTGGATTGAAGATTCTTGTCTTGAGATCATTTGGACATTAATCTTCTTATACTTTGAAGCTCTAGCATGTAATAAAGAGTTGGAAGTTAATCCATACTATCAATCCTACATCGAAAAGATTGCTCATTACTTCGATCAAATTGATGAGACAGTCTCTGATGTAGAAACGCTAAAAACATTCATGTATGATACAAATATTTCTCGTTGTATCCTATCAACAAAACTGGATTGATCTTCACTAGACCAACCCAGTTTTTATTTAAATTAACATTGGCAAGAATATATTTGCGAGTCCTAGGAAGATAAAGAATCCCAATACATCTGTCGCAGTTGTTACAAAGATGGAAGAAGATACCGCTGGATCTGCGCCAAACTTATCTAAGATAACAGGAACTAAGAATCCAAAGATGCCAGCTACCACTAGATTTCCAATCATTGCGATTACTGTAATGACACCCAGAAATACGTTATGGTAAAGAATCATTACAATAATTGCTGTAATCAGACCATTCACTGTACCGTTAATAACCCCAAGGAAAATTTCCTTTACAAAGGATTTCCAATCTCTTCTGAAATCAACTTTGTCTGTCGCAATTTGACGAACTAGGATTGACTGCGTTTGAGAACCAGCATTACCACCCATACCAGAGATAATTGTCATAATAGAACTCAGCGCAACAACCTGAGCGATAGTACCTTCAAATACCTTTACAGTAAAGGAGGCCATGAACGCCGTAATTAAGTTAATTAATAGCCAAGGTAAACGTAACTTGATGGATTGTAATAATGTTGTATCTAAACTTTCTTCCTTGGATACACCACCCATCTCTAAGATATCCTCATTATACTCTTCGACGATAACATCGATAATATCATCGACAGTAACGATACCAAGGATTGCCATGCGTTGATTTACAACCGGAATCGCTTTTAAGTCATACTTAGATACAAGTTTCGCAACTTCTTCCTGGTCCATCTCTGGCCCTACACTAATAAAGTTTTCCTTTGTGATATCTGCTATCAACATATCCTTATTGGAAGATAAAATATCACGTAAATCTGCAGTACCAATTAACTGTCCCCTTGCGTTAACAACAAAGATTGTTTCAATAACTTCTATCTTAGGACCAATCTCACGGATCTTCTCTAGTCCTTCGATGACTTTCAAATCTTCCCTAATTGCGATGTAGGCGGTCGTCATAATACCACCAGCCGTATCTGCAGGATATTCCAACAGATTTGTAATTTCTGTACGGTCGTTATCCTTCATCAGATTTACAATTGTTTTACGTCTACCAATTGTTAAATCTCCAATAATATCGGCGATATCATCCTGTGCCATACTGCTAAAGATTTCAAGAAGTTCATTATCAGACAATGCATACGTAAAACGAACACGAAGTTCATCATCTGCTTGTTCTAATACAGAGGCGATATCATCTGACGATAAAATACTACACATTTTCCATAGTTCTTCATCATCAAGATATTCAGCAGCTTGTGCCACGTCAATTGGATTATTCTCTTTGATATATTCAGAAAGTTCTGCAGCCTCACCCGCTTCAATCATCTGGCGCAGTCTTTCTTCATTCATTATTTCTTCTCTTATTATTTCTTCAGACATTTCATCGCCTCCTTAGCATAATAACTTTATATTTTTATGCTAGGAAATTCAATTCATTTCAACTTATGAATACGACAAATTTTATGATTCTGCGTCAATCACTAGAATTTCAAACTCTAATGATGGCATGCATTCTTTTAAATCATGTTCAATACGTTGTAGTGCCTCAATTCGATCTTCTACCGGTGTATTTGCATTTCCTTGAATAATAAAGATAGCATTCTTCGTAGTATCATCAAACTTGTAGTTTTCACCATCTCTAACACCCATCCAAGCTAAGATACCTTGACTATCTCGATAGAGATAATCTGTCTCAGCCACATGCTTTGGTGTTGAGCAGATTGGCAAGAATGTATCCTCCTTTTGGCTCACTGTAAATTCTAGTGGTTCTTGAATCTTATCTAGGTCATGTCCACCAATTGCTAGGAAAGATTTTAAAGTTTCAACATTATAAATATCTACAATGCTGTTGATGTGAGGCATTGATCCTCTATGCTGGATATTGCGAATGAAAGCAGGAATCGTTGGAGGATTCTTCTTAATACTTCTTCCAACCTTCTGCATTAGTTCAATATATCCTTGGATGAATGGATGTTGAATCACTTCATCCACATTGCACTGTAGTGCCCACTCTTCTACTTCTTTTTGCTTTTGCAAAAATGCTGGTGTTAATTCAGCATTTGGATCAACATTTCTAGCGATACCAATTACAACATGTTCTACACCAAGCACTTCTAAGCTTTTATCTAAGATTATTTTCATATAGCACCTCACTATTACTAGCATTATACCATTATCAACATTAAAACGATTGTATAAAATCAGCCTTCGTAGATAGGATAGTCTTTTACTTTCATCGCTAGTAATATAACTCTTTTGGACGAATATGCATCTAAGCATGTCTGTATCGTAACAAACTCATCACTATATCTTGGCTTCATATCTGTATCATAAATGACTGAAACTTTCTTTGCTTCCGTAATCCAATCATAGAACTTCTCAGCAGAAGAAAAATCCTTCTGCTGATAGTTCCAATCTAACCC
>CALBKL010000307.1 GCA_937895985.1 uncultured Solobacterium sp. | reverse complement strand
ATGATATCCCTAGCACGTTCGTGCCATGATGTTGCTTTACAATGTGGCATTCTTTTTAGCACTTCATTTATCTGCGTATCATCTAATCCATATGATATTACTTGTAAGATTTCTTCTTGTAATACATTTGAAATATCTTTTATTTTAGCAACATCAGAACTAATATCACGTTGCACTTCTACTACTAAATCATTTGCGTAATTCATATACATTTCTTCCTGTGTAATGAATGTACATGGAAAAGCTGTTTTATCTAATAATTGTAGCAGTCCTTTCATATCCTCTTTCGGAATTGGTTTAGTACTAATGACTTCATTTTCATTAAAACAATACATACCATTGAGGCAAAGATATGCATCAAACTCTAGGTTATCTGGTAGTAATTTTTTTAATTCAATTGGATGTCTACCTGTAGCCACAAATGTCAGTATCCCCTGTTTACGCAAACGTGAAATTGCATGAATTGTAGAAGTTGGTACTGCATGTTTGCGATGTGAAATTAACGTACCATCCACATCGAAGAAAATTGCTTTGATATCACATTGTGTCATAGAAAAGTTCCTTTGTTTCTTCTATCTTAACATAGAAAAAGAGCTCAAGAGCTCTTTGGTTTATTTGGTATTTTGTGCAGCGTAATATCCTGCTAAACGTCCAGAGGTTAATGCATAACCTTGTGCTGCACCACCATAGGTAACACATGCTTTCCCAGACGCAAATAATACACCCATGGAATCATTTCCAACCGCATATACATTTGGAATTGGTTTTTGATCTGCTGTTAATACATTAAAGTTTGTATCCACATCTAAACCACCGCTTGTGGAATATGCGTACGCCGCACCTTTAATCGCATAGAATTTACCATCCGTTTTACCATGTACATCAGATATCGCTAATTTGATACCTAGTTTATCACCTAGTTCAGAAATTGACTCTGCAGTAATCACATTGTCATTTTTTTCTCCAATCGCCAATATACTTTCAATATTAGGAATTGGTGTATTTGGTTCGTAATTACCACCTTGTGATAAGAATGTTGGTTTATTAAATGTAGACATTCCACTCGTCTTCATCTTGGTGATTTCTTCTGCACTATAGATAGTATAAAATTCTTTTCCGGCTAACCATGCATTAAAGGCAAGATTCTTTCCTGCTTTTTCATTAAATAGATTTCCAGATGAGTCTATCATGACAGCACTAGTATCAAGTAGTAATGA
>CALBKL010000306.1 GCA_937895985.1 uncultured Solobacterium sp. | reverse complement strand
TCTCGGCTGTTTTTTTCAATTAACATTTGTTAAATTTCCCATTTTTGTGGTTTGAAGAAGGTGATTTTGTTATAATATCTAAGAGATTTAAGGAGATTTTATGTTTCTAAAGCGAATCGAAATGCAGGGATTTAAATCCTTTGCGGATCGTACGATTATCCAGTTTGATCATCCAATTACTGGTATTGTAGGTCCTAATGGTTGTGGAAAATCAAATATCGCTGACTCTGTTCGTTGGGTACTTGGAGAACAAAGTGCCAAAAGCATGCGCGGCGATAAAATGAATGATGTTATTTTTGCGGGTAGTGCTGACCGTCGTAGAGTTAATATGGCGGAAGTTACACTAGTATTTGACAATACAAATCACATTTTAAATGATGACAAGGACGAGATAGAAGTTACACGTCGTCTTTTTCGTGATTCTGGCGAAGCAGAGTATCTAATCAATCGTAAGAATGTACGTTTAAAGGATATCGTTGATCTATTCTTGGATACAGGTCTTGGTAAAGATAGTTTAAGTATTATCTCGCAGGGTAATGTCTTAACTTTTGCGGAAGCAAAACCTCTTGAACGTCGTGGTATCTTCGAAGAGGCTGCAGGCGTTGCTAAATATAAGAAGAGAAAATTAGAATCTTTATCGAAACTAGAAAGAACAAAAGCTAATCTTGATCGTTCAAACGATATTTTAATTGAACTCGAAAAGCAAGTATCTCCTTTAAAGAGACAAGCTAGAAAAGCAGAGATTTATCGCGAGAAGAAAAAACGCTTAGAAGAAATTGAAATCTCAGTATTAGTACAAGATATTGAAAGTATCCACGCAGATATTGAGACAGCTAAGAAAGCACTCTTTGATATTGAAACAAAGACAACTATGTTTTCTACAGATATTCAAATTAACGAAACAAAACTCTCTGAAAGTAGAAGACAAATTTCTATATTAGACCGTGAAATCAATGACTTGCAAGATGAATTAATGAAAAAGTTCAATGAAATTGCAGGTTTAGAAGCACGTCGTACAGAACTTGATGAAAAGCGTAAGTATATTGTAGAAACTGGTACAAATGAACAGAAGGCGAAACAACTAGCTGGCTTAATTGAAGAAGCTAGGGTTGAATATGAAGATCGTCAAAAGCGTTTAGATGATTTGAATACTGAAATTCGTTTATATTCACAACAATTAAGTGCTGCGGCAGCGAATATCGTTGATAAACGCAGTGAATATGACCAAGCATCCAATCGTTTACGTTCACTTGAAAACAGAAAGAACGTTATCGATCAGTTAATGCGTAATCCGTTTAACAACCAACAAGGTATTCGTTCTATTATGGAAAACCAAAATGCTTTATCAGGTATTTTAGGTGTAATTGGACAAGTATTGCAGGTTGAAAATGGATATGAAGAAGCAGTTTCAACAGCATTAGGTGCAGCAATGAATCATATCGTTACCGTTGATGAGCAGGCTGCTCGTGATGCGATTCGTTTCTTAAACCGTAACCAATCAGGTCGTGCAACATTTTTACCATTAACAGTATGTACTCCACGCTATGTATCTCAAGATAACCAGATTATTTGTCAGAATACAAAGGGGTATTTAGGTGTTGCGGCAGACTTTGTAAAAAATAATGATCAGTTTGAACCAGTTATTACAAGCTTATTAAATAATGTTCTTGTTGTAGAGGACATGGAAGCCGGTAATGAATTATCTACATTAACCAAACGCTTATACAAGATTGTAACTCTAAGTGGAGAAGTTATTCACCGTGGTGGTTCTATGACTGGTGGTAAGACACGTCATGATACAAATATTATGACTATGCGCAAGGAAGCAGAAGAAATCAATGCGTTAATTGATGCGGAATCTGCACGTGTAGAACTTGCGACAAAGGCTTTAAATCAAGCAAACGAAGCTCGTGATAAAGCAGCGCAAGCGATGAGTGAAAAGCGCTATGCAGTTGCGGCTCTTGAACCTGTTGTAGATGCTAAGAAAGCAAAACTTGAAAAGTTAAAGAATGACTTAGCATTATTAGATCCTAAGGGACTAAGTCATGATAGTGATGATTCTCATACAGAAGAATTGATTGTTCGCTTAAACCAAGCATATCTTGAACGTGATACGATCACAAACGATATGAAGGCGAAGCGTGAACAAAGATATCAGATTAACCAAGAAGCAGAACGTAGAGAACAACAAACTCGTCAAATGCTGTCTCTTATACACATCTCCGAGCCCACGAGACGGACTCCTATCT
>CALBKL010000305.1 GCA_937895985.1 uncultured Solobacterium sp. | reverse complement strand
GGAGTCCGTCTCGTGGGCTCGGAGATGTGTATAAGAGACAGCCTAAATGCCGTTTAGTATTGAATGTGCTACAATAATAATTACTTTACGGAGGTTTCTTATGAAGATATATAACGCAAGATATTTAGATAATAATCAGCGTTTTATTGTTGCGATTATCACTGGATTTATCGCCGCTATTCTATTTGGCTCATTATATGGATTGATTACATCATTTATTCACGTTTCATTTTCTATAATGTTTGTAGCAGTAGGATATGGAGTTTCTTCTGTAATCAAACATTTTGGTAAAGGTGTTCATACAAGATTTATGGTTGTCGGTGCCATCATGACAACATTCGCAATCTTTCTCGGAGATATGATGTCAGTATATTCCGTTCCTAGATTTGCTTCTCTTTTATTAAGCGGTAATTTCTCTTTCATTGGTATATTCTTTGTTGCATGGCTACGTAGTATGGCATCTGCCGATGTTTCAGGTATACTTAGTTTGGCGTTCCGCTTAATCGGAATATATATTGGTTATACGCAATCCGTTATTTTATAGAGGTGTCGTATGTATAGAAAAACATGGATGCAAGTCAATCTAGACAAGATTGAACGTAACTTGATCAAATTAAAAGATATCTGTCAGAAAAAAATTATTGCTGTTTTAAAAGCAGATGCGTATGGTTGCGGTGATATTCACGTTGCCCGTGCGGTATTAGAAGCAGGTGCAGAGATGATTGCTGTATCTTCTTTAGATGAAGCACTCGTTCTTCGCAATGAAGGTTATTTGGGCAAACTATTAATACTTGGTGCTACAGAAGCTAGTGATATTCCTGTTTTGATTAAGCAAGGTATTTCTTGTACAGCTTACTCTGATGAATGGGTGGACAATGTAATCCAGCAAAACTGTGCAGATTTACACGTACATCTAAAGATGGACACCGGCATGAGTCGTATTGGCTTTCGCACAATTGATGAACTACATTTAGCTTTCAACAAACTTCAAGCTGCTAATTGTACTATGGAAGGTATCTTCACCCACTTTTGTTGTGCAGATAGTGATTTAGAACTCACAAACCTACAATTCTCTAAATTTAAAGAAGCAGTAGAGTCTTTCTCATACTCCTTCCCTTGGGTACATTGTGACAACAGTGACGCAACAGCATTCTTTAAAGAAGATACATCCAATGCCTGCCGTATCGGCATCTCACTGTATGGAATCTCTACTTATGAAAAATCCCTTGAACCAGCAATTTCACTTTTCAGTGAAGTTGTAATGGTAAAGCATATGCATGCAGGTGATACAATTGGATATGGTGCTACTTATACTGCTAAAGATGATGAAATTATTGCTACCCTACCAATTGGATACGCAGATGGCTTCGTCCGCGCTAATCAAGGTAGAAAAATATATGTTGATGGTCAATATGCTGAGATTGTAGGACGCGTATGTATGGATCAAGCGATGATTCACTTAGAACATGAAGTGCCAGTTAAAACAGTTGTCGAAATATTTGGTGAACACATCTCACTAGAGAAGATGGCCGAAGAGCTAAATACAATCCCATATGAAATTATCTGTTTACTCAGCAGCCGTGTAACGCGTCGTTATATCTGGCATAACAAAATTCAAGACGAAGAAAATTCTCGTTTGGAAAAGAGTATTTTAGCAAAAGAGAAGAACTAAAACGATGAGCCAGCGCTCATCGTTTTTCTTTGATTGGTAATAAATCAATAAATCCTAGTTCAGGATTATTATATAAGCGAACAAAGAACTTATTTCCAGTCGCAAAACCTCTTGAGATGTATAAGAGTCTTCCATCAAGATTCTTAATACCATGCGTATATCTTGGAAATAGACCCTGTTGTGGTGCATATAATCCTTGTCTTAAGAATGGGATAGCCCATTGTCCACCATGCGCGTGGCCACTGATAATTAAATTAACCGGTAGCTGCTCATAGAATGCCACGTGGTGTGGACGGTGCGATAAAAGAATACGATAATACGACGTCATACAGAGAGAGTCAACCTCCTCTACTGTCTTATTCATCTTAGGACCACCATCTGTTAGACCAATAATTTCTAACAATTGACCATCGATATTCATTACTTCACTATCATCAAGAAGAACTTGCACTCCATCTGCACGCATCGCAATTACATAATCATGTAACTTCTCTTTTAACATCTCATCGTGATTTCCACAGATATATACTCGCGGATATGCATGCAATGCATGCATGAGCGCAAGCATACTTTCGTTATCTCCCCTAGGTGTAAAAATATCACCAGGGAAAACAATTAAATCTGGTTTATGCTTATTTACCATACGAATAATACGCACATTATCTTTACCAAAACTTTGAGAGTGTAAATCAGAAATAACACAGATACGCACACGTTTTGAAATGAGTGGTGAATAAATCTTTTTTCTTGTAGCATCTATTTTATGCGGCCACCCTAAGAATACAATCAGCGCAACCAATAAAACTGTCACCATGGATACAATGATAATTGTCTGCATATCTTCTAACCTCCAACTCCGCTTAACCAATTTGTCTTATATAACCGAATTAAATATAATACACCTCTTATCGCAATATCAATCGTCATTGCAAGCCAAGCACCCATAAGTCCCATGATTGGTGCCAAGAAAAATGCTAGCGTAATACGAATACCCCATAAACTCAATAAATTTAGTATAAATGGAATAACCGTATCACCTGCGCCTCGTAATACACCCGTAATAACGATGGATGCCGCAAACAGCGGCTCTACAAGCATTACTACACGAATTACGTGTACACCAAGTTGTTGTACATCTACATCTGGTGTTAATATCGCAAATATCATCGGAGATGTAAAAAACAATATAATCGCAAGGATACCCATAATAGCCATACCCAATAATGTAATGATATTGGCAAAGTCTTTCGCAAGATCTTTCTTGCCGGCACCAATCGCTTGTCCAATTAATGTCGTGGCTGCTGCTGCGATACCATATCCAGGCATATAACAAATTGACTCTACTGTATTACCGAAGGAATGTGCCGCAATCGCAACTGTTCCAAGTGGAGCAATAATTTTTGTGGAAGCAATTTGTCCCATACATAAAACACTTTGTGCTAATGCATTTGGCATTCCTATTCTCCACGCAGAGGATAGTACCTCTTTACTCGTAAACCAATTCCCAGAAATTTCCTTGATGCGTAATTCATTCGATTTTGTTAAGGCTATCTTGAAAGAAATTACTGTGCAAATACAAACTGCAAGTGATGTACCAAGTTGTGCTCCTAATACACCTAAATTAGCTCCATACACCCATATCTCTAAACCAAAGACGGAAATCATTCTAGATGGGAAGATCAAAAAGAAATTGAAGATGATATCTAAGATGCATATCAACACAGCCATCTTACTTGGAGTCTTCATATCCCCTGCACACTGCAGCATACTATTTACAAGGTAGTTTAGCTGACGAATTGGAAGGAAAATTGCATATAATCCAAGATAATTCGTCGCATCTTTCCATATCTCTGGTTGGGCCTGTAACCATGTTGGAGCAACATGTGCCCACGCATAGCAGACCCCTGCAATTAGAAATGAAATGAACAATGAGGTTAAAATGGAACCTTTAAATATCCTTTTACTACGTTCAAGCTTTCCTGCACCTACTGCATGTGCAACCTGTACAGAGAATCCAATCGCTACGCTATTAATGAGTTCTCCAAATAGCCAGGTACTCGACATAACAAGACCAATTGAAGCAGAGGCTAATGCACCAAGTGCACCAACCATTGCTGTATCAATAAATCCCATTACAGTTTCTGTGATGACTGCTAGGATACCAGGAATACTTAAGTCTTTTATGAGTTTTATTTTATCGGAAAGGGTTAAATGTTCTGCATTCCGTATTTTTTCTGCAAGTTGTATATTCATATGCCTATTATACAAAAAGGTACTCCTTTTGGAGTACCCCATATGCTTATTTATTTGGATTAAAATATACAGTTGTGCCTGCTTCTACAGATTTTGTAATCCATACACTCGCTCCAATTACACAACCATCACCAATTACGGTATCACCACCAAGAACTGTTGCATTAGCATAAATAACAACATTATTACCAATGTTTGGATGACGCTTTCCACCCTTCACAAGTTCACCATTCTCATTCACTTTGAAACTCTTTGCACCTAGTGTAACACCTTGATATAGCTTCACATGGTGACCAAGGACTGCCGTTTCACCAATGACTACACCAGTGCCATGGTCAATACAGAAGTAATCACCAATTGTCGCACCAGGGTTAATATCAATACCTGTCTTTTCATGTGCGTATTCTGCCATAAGACGAGGAATATAGGGAACACCTAACTTGTATAAGATATGTGCAATACGATAGATAAAGATTGCATAGAAACCAGGATATGCAATAACAACTTCTGGCTTTGATTTCGCGGCTGGATCTCCATCATAGATTGCTTGGATATCCGTTAAGACAGAACGCTTGATTGTAGGTAGTTCCTGCAAGAACATATCTCTTAAATGTCCACAGATGGAACAATCCGCACCCTTAAATTGTAAAGATGCTTGAATTTCCTTCTGTAAGCCTTCCGATAAATAGTTTAGAGCTTGTTGTTGATTTAACATACCTGCATGATAATAGTCCGGCAAAATCACTGCTTGTACCTGCTTTAAAATCGTAATGATATTTGTACGATCTGGTATACGCATTTTTAATGCAAGATCTTTATCTTCAATCTCATTTAGTTCATTGAGAAGTGTTTCGTAATTTTCCATTTTATTCTGCGAATAATGCAGTTGATAAATAGCGA
>CALBKL010000304.1 GCA_937895985.1 uncultured Solobacterium sp. | reverse complement strand
CGGAAGTGTTCTTTGAGTGATTCAATATCACAGTTGGATGTAAACCAAGTTGGTAATCCTTCTGTATATCGCTTCTCAAGTAAAGGCAGTAGTAGCTGATCGCGATTCCATTCATTTACACTCTCTGCTCCAATATCATCTAAGACAAGAAACTTCGCACGCATCAATCGACCAAGTTCGATTTTATATTCTGAAGTCTTCATTGTTGCGATAGCTCTTGTACAGTATGTCGGATAATGTACAAAGGCAACTGTCTCGTTTTTACGGGCATGTTCATTTGCGGCACAGGCAGAAAGATGTGTCTTTCCACTTCCCATTGTGCCATGTAGGTATAGTCCTTGATTATGAATGTTCGCACTACGACAAGCTTCCCATACAAGTAAGTATTCTTCCGTCTCTTTGCGTAAGTTGATTTTCGCAAAGGATACTGCGTACATGTTGGATGGCATATCATTCACACTAAACTTCTCTAGTTGTGCTGTTTCATTCATATATACTTGTTGGAACTTACATGGTGTCTGTACTGTTTGTAAGATGCCATTGTTCTCTAAGTCATCATAGTAGCCCTTCACCCTCTGCTTGCACTGGTTTAAGCCTGTACAATGCAAGCATGGTTCATAACTTTTTCTCCATGCATGTATCTTCCATGGGGATGTAGTCAAATATTTTTCATCAAGCTTGTTTCTTTGAAACAGCTCGACGACTACAGGGTCTTTCCGTATTTCATCTTGAAGCGATTGCGTTTCTTGTTTCTGCTGCTCTGTCATTGGAATCTGTTTGATATTTAGTGCTTCCATGAATTACGCATCTCCCTTCTGTAGTTTTTGTAATCGTTCTAATAGTTCTCTAGATGCAGCTGTACCCTCTGGTAGAGTACCGTCTTCTTGTTGGCGTATATACTCAGGCATGCCAATCTTAACTCCGCTATTAACCTGTGGTGTTTGACGTATCAACTTCTTACGTTGTTGTAGAGCTTGTTGTTTGGTAGTTACACCATCTCTAGCCCACTCTGCCGCAACCATATCCACAAAGTTACGATTCAAGCGATTCTGTGAAATCTTTAGGATATGTTCAATCATCACATTAATCACTTCATTGCTGAAATGCATATCAATTGCTAGATGTTCTAGGATACTCTTTTCTAACTGGGTAACTTTTGCTCCACCTTGCTTTGCCTGTAAGAAAGATACAGGTGGCAATGAATATGGATCACTTCCTGGCTTTACATCAGATTCAGCACGTGATGCGTAAATCTTTAGTTTTGCGCCATCAAATGTCATCGTTTGTAGATTAATACAACGGTTTACTAAAACACGCATCTTATCTACAGATAAACCATAGATTGTCGCTAGTTTACCAATTAAACTTAAATTTTCCTGCGTGCGAAGTTCAGCCGGGAATACCAGTGTACTTGTCGTCGCAATGAACTTTTCATAATCAAAGTTAATTGTTTGATCATCCATTGCGAATTGATAACGTGGCTGTAGTGCATCAAACTCAATATGACGGTCTAAGAGATCTTCTGGTAAGAACTTGACTGCCTTTGTGACTTCTTTATAACCACGTAAGGAAACGTTGTTTGCGTTCAAATGCGTCATTGTAGTTGTTGTCTCATCTTTTCCTACAGTACGTTCATAACGATTCATAAATACATTTGACTTTAAGAAATCCTTTGTATGAATAGGACTATTTAAAACGTAGATGTATTGATCACATAACTCTGTTGTTTTTACGTACGTTCGCATTAACATATACTCTTCTAATTTAGTACATGCCTTATCTAGTGCATTAATATCCAAATCAGCTAGTACTAGTAAGCGTTGGTGTTTCTCAAAACCCTTTTGGGTTTTACCTTCCGCAATGAGTGTTAAGTATAAAACTGTCGCATCTTTACCGATGAGTGGTTGATATAACATCATGAGTGAAAGTAAAGTTTCCTCAGAGATACCGTTACTAAAATCAATGCGATATGTACTAGTTGGCATTCTTTCCATTTCTGATGTCCTTTCTAAGTTCTCCTAACCATCGGTTGATTTGTGAATCTAATTCCTTTAAATCGCCTTCGTTATAAATCACTTTATCTGCCATAGCAATCTGTTTTTCTGCAGGTATCTGCATGGATAGTCTTGCCTTCGCTTCTTCAAGTGTGTAGTTTCTTTCTTCCATCATTCTTTGAATGGCGACTTCTTCACTGCAAGTCACAACCACTGTACGATCAAAATATTGGTCCCAACCGGTTTCAAATAACAGAGGTACTTCTGCACAGATGATTGGTTGTTGTAAGTTTGTTGTTAAGAATTTCTGCATCCCCTCTAATACAAAGGGATGCACAATTGCGTTTAGTTGTTCACGTTTGTTGTTATCTTGGAAGATAATTCCCGCAAGTTTCTTAGGATCGATATCTCCACTTGCGCTAGTTACATCATCCCCAAATACTTCTAAAATTTTTTCATAACAAACAGAACCTTGATACAAGGAACGCTTTGCGTATTGATCCGCATTAAATACCGGTATTCCTCTTCTTCTAAATAGAATCGCAACAGTTGTTTTCCCTGCCGCAATCGTTCCTGTAATCGCAATCTTCATAAAACTCCTATTTCTGACAATGTGGACAATAATAACTTGATCGTCCACCTATATATTTTACGTGAATCTGTCCTTTACAACGAGGACAAATTTTCTGCATATGCACGGTACACTCCGTTTGAAATCTACCAGTGACTCCTAAGCTAGATGTATATGTTCTAATTGTTGTTCCACCGGCCGCAATCGCAGCTTTCAAAATACGTCGTGTATGCATCACAAGATTCTCTTCATCCTTACGAGTAATACGTGCACAAGACCTACCTGGTCTAAGATTGCAAGCCGCAAGAATTTCATCCGCATAGATATTTCCAATCCCTGCCACAAAACTTTGGTCTAATAACAAGCTCTTCAGTGGTGTACGTTTTCCTTTACGATATGCATGAATGTAGGACGCATTGAACGCTTCATCAAAAGGTTCAGATCCTAAGCCATGAAAATGGCTAAAATCCGTATCCAACGGAAGGATTTCCATACGTCCAAATTTACGTGTATCCATGTAACGTAACTCTTTACCGTTATCTAAACGAAATATCACATGCATGTGACGGTTAGTAGGTTCCGTTGGATCTTGAATATAATATCTTCCTTCCATGCGTAAATGGCTCATGAGGATACAATCATCTAAGCCAAATAGTAGATATTTACCACGACGCATGAATGTATTGAATGTTTGATTCTTTAGTTTTGCTTTAAACTGTTCTACATCATTTTCAATCATCTTTGGATAGCGTACATCCACATCTAAGATTTTTCTTCCTTGAATTTGATGTTCTAGTGTACGTAGGACAGTTTCTACTTCTGGTAATTCTGGCATATTACTTAGCCTCGTACCAATCGCTACCGATAGAACATTCAGCTGTTAAAGGTACCTGTAGGTGCATTGCATTTACCATGCCATCATTGATAAGCTTTGTCATTACTTCAACTTCTTCCTTAGGTACATTAAAGATGAGTTCATCATGTACCTGTAGAATCATCTTACTCTTTACTTTCGCATCCTTCATCATCTGGTCGATATGAATCATCGCAAGTTTGATTAGGTCTGCGGCAGAGCCTTGAATTGGTGCGTTCATCGCTGCACGTTTACCAAATTCACGTGTTGCATGATTCTTATCGTGAATCTCAGGAATTTCTCTACGTCTACCACATAGTGTTTCTACGTAGCCCTTCTCTTCACAATCTTTGACGATTTGTTCCATGTAGGTGCGAATCTTTGGATAGGCCGCATAGTAGCGCTCAATAAAGTCATGCGCCTCATAGCGACTGACACCAAGCTGCTCACTTAAACCAAAGTCACTAATACCATATACAATACCGAAATTAACTGTCTTCGCACTGCGTCTATCTTGAGGTGTAATTTCATCCTGTGGCTTGTGGAAGACGTCCATCGCTGTCTTGGTATGAATATCAATTCCTTCCTTAAACGCTTCAATGAGACTCGTTTCATTTGCCATATGTGCTAACATACGTAACTCGATTTGATGATAATCGCTAGAGATTAATACACAACCATCTTCTGGCAAGAATGCCTTACGAATCTCTTTGCCTTGTTCATCACGAACACTGATGTTCTGTAAGTTTGGTTCACTTGAAGAAAGTCTTCCAGTTTGTGTTGCGGATTGGTTATAGATTGTATGAATCTTTCCATCCTTTTGAATATACTTCTTCAATCCTTCCGCGTAAGTGCTATAAATTTTAGATAGCTTACGGTAATCCAAAATATAATCGATGATTGGTGATTTGCCTTGTAGCTTTTCTAATTCACCAGCTGCAGTACTTCTCTTTTTACCTGTAGGAAGCCCTAAATCATCGAATAACACTTCTGCTAATTGCTTTGGAGAATTGATATTAAACTCTTTTCCAGCAATCGTATAGATTTCTTTCTGTGCTTCGCTAATCTTCGCCATTGTTTCTATCGCAATGCGATCAAGAATATCGATATCACAACGAATTCCTTCTCTTTCCATGTGATAGAGAACGCTCGTTAGTGGCATCTCCATTTCATAGTAGAGTTTTTCCATTTTATATTCTTGTAGCTTTGGTGTAATCTCTGCATACAAGCTAAATATATTTCTCGCAAATGTGCATGCATACATGCATTGTTTTTCTTCATCAATCATTAGATTTGGCTTTGTTGGTTTACCATATACATCTTCATAACTTACTGTATTTTCAAAACCATAATGCTCAATAATTTTTGTGGTTGTTGTTAGAGATGAGTCTGCTAAAGAAGCCGCAAGCATCATATCATCATGGAAATTCAGAATTAAACCTTCGTTTTGTGCTAAATGTAAATTGCGTTTTACATCAAATCCATACTTATGTGGCATGTCACTTGAAAGATATGCAAGCAAGCCTTTATCTTTCTTCGCATCTGCTAAAGAAATGTATATAGCTTGCTTACCATTATATAGTGCAAAGCCATTGATCGTCGCATGCATGTATGCCCCATGATCATCATCCACAAACACAGCACAAGCATCCTTTAACATTTCTGTAGGCACCTTTGTAACACGCTTATCTTCACTTGGAGTCACAACTATTTCTTCTGGTGTATTCTCTTCTGCAACTATCTTATCAGTGAAGCGTCTTGCAAGTGTATTCATCTCTAGCATCTGTAAAAACTTGACAAGTTGTGGATAGTTCGGTGTAAAGGATAACTCTTTCTCACTCATCTCGACGTCAACATCACGACGAATTGTCGCAAGTTTCTTAGAAAGTAATGCAGACTCATGTCCTTCCATTACTTTCTTCTGTAAAGCACCCTTGAGTTTATCTTCGTTAGCTAGGACATTTTCCACCGTGCCATATTCTTCTAAAAGCTTGAGTGCTGTCTTTTCGCCAATACCAGGAATACCTGGGATATTATCTGACTTATCACCCATTAAGCCCTTCATATCAATAATCTGAAGTGGTTCAATTCCCATTTGTTCCTTTAGACTTTCAGGTGTCATGACATCCATCTCTGAAATACCCTTCTTCATCAGTAATACAGAAGTCGTATCATCCACGAGCTGTAACATATCATGATCACTTGTTAGTACATAGGTTTGATAGTCTGTTGCCTTTTTAGAGATTGTTCCAATTAAGTCATCAGCTTCAATATCTTTCATCTCCACCCACGTAATCGCAAAGGCATCCAAGAAATCTCGAACGAGTTTAAACTGTGGCACCAAGTCATCAGGTGCCGGCTTACGACCACCCTTATAGTCTGCATAAAGTTCATGGCGGAAAGTATGCTTCCCGGCATCGAAGGCAACTAAAACTGCATCTGGTTGAATAATATCAATTGCTTTTTGTATCATAGACGCAAAACCAAATACAGCGTTTGTTGGCGTTCCATCAGATGTATTCATCGGTCTACCATACGCTGTAGCGTAATACGCTCTAAATAACATTGAGTTACCATCTGTCAGTAATAATTTCTTCATTTTATATTCTCCTACCTGTGTAAAATCAGGTTTATTTCTTCTTAACAATCGTCGCAAAAGACTTTCTTTTATTATAGTCTATTTTGGTTTTCATACCGCAATATGACTCCTATTTACCCTTCAAAGTATCTTTAATATTTTATCATGTATTAGGTTGTGATTCCATGTGCACATTGGTAAGCTTCCATACAAGTTTCAAAGAGTTCTTCTCTAGCAAAACTTAGAAAACTTGTCTGGGAAACGATTAAATGGTCCAACACTCTTACACCCATGAGTTTGCCACATTCCATTAGCTTTCCTGTCACTACCAGATCCTGTGTACTCGGTGTTAATACACCGCTAGGATGATTGTGTGCCAGCATAATATCTGTACTACCAATTAGTAAAGCTTCTTTAAAGATTTCACGGGGATATACCGCACTTGCGTTAATCGTTCCTACAAATAATGTCTTTGCGGAGATAATGCGATGTGCAGTATTTAGATAAACAACCAAAAACTTTTCTTGGCTACCTGTACCAATTTCATTTCTTAGCCAATCGATAATTCGCTCTGGATTATCGATAATTTCCTCTTCATAAGCAGTTTCTAAAGATGCTCTTCGACTAATTTCAAAGATGGCTTGCAATTGTAGAGCCTTTACCTTACTAATTCCTTTGATTTTACACAGTTCTTCATTGGACATACGTACGAGCCCCTTAATCCCCTTCGACATCTGTAATAAATTATCTGCCATTGTTAAAACAGACTCTCCTTGTGAACCAGTGCGTAATATTAATGCAAGTAACTCTCTTGAGCTAAGAGACCTTACACCATATCTTAGACCCTTATCCCGTGGTCGTTCTGTACTCGGCATTTCACGAATAATCATTTCTCAAAACCTCCTACTCTTTATTACAAATCATTCCAAAAATTCCATGGAAAGATTAGTAAATTGGCATAATATCGTTTATCATTATGCCGAGGTATACCTATGAAAAATAACTATCCTACTATCACAATCTCTAACGAGGGAGAAACTTGGCTTCAAAAAGGTCAAATGTGGATGTATCGCAATAACTTAGTACAAGCAGATGAAAAGATTCCTGATGGTGGTATCGTTAATATCATCTCTAACGATGGAACTTACTACGGTACAGGTTTCTACTCTCCTATCAGTCATATCACTTGTCGTATCTTAACTAAAGATGAATCAGAAACCATTGATCAAGCATTCTTTGAAAAACGTATTCGCTTTGCGTATGACTATCGTAAGACAGTAGAACCAAATAACTTGTCCAATTGTCGTTATGTATTTGGTGAAGCTGATTTATTACCAGGTCTTGTTGTAGATTGTTATAACGATATCTTAGTGACACAAATCTCGAATACTGGTATGGAACAACACAAACAGATGATTTACGATATCTTACTAGAAGTATTCGAAGAAAACGATCACATCATCCAGGCTATCTATGAACGTAACGATATCAAAGTCAGAGAAAAAGAAGGATTACCAACCTACAAAGGTTTTTTCTACAATCCAAATCATATATCTCCACAGACGATTATCAATGAAAATGGCATTCAACTCCAGGTAGATATTGAAAATGGTCAAAAAACGGGTTACTTCTTAGACCAAAAATCAAATCGTGTATTATTACGTAATATCGCACGTGATAAACGTGTACTCGATTGTTTTAGCCATACCGGTGGCTTTGCGTTAAATGCAGCCTATGGTAATGCAAAAGCAGTCACTGCTGTCGATGTTTCAAACGTTGCCTTACAACAAGGCTACCAAAACGCCAAACTTAATCACCTTGAAGATAAAATTCAATTTGTTCAAGCCGATGTATTCGACTATCTTGAAAATCTCAAAGATAACGAGTTTGATATTATCGTCTTAGACCCACCAGCATTCACAAAATCTCGTAAGACAGTGAACAGTGCCTACTATGGATATAAAAACATTAACATGAAAGCTATGAATGTATTACGCAATGGTGGTTATTTGATTACTTGTTCATGTTCAAGATTCATGGAAACAAAACTCTTTGAGCAAATGTTGCTTGAAAGTGCCAAGGAATGTGGAGTTACACTACGTCAGATTTCTGTTACCCAACAAAATCCTGACCACCCTATCCTTTGGACGATGGACGAAACAAGTTATCTAAAGTATTTCATATTCCAAATTCTATAAAGTCCGAAAGGACTTTTTCTTTTCCCAATAAGCCAAAAAAAGACTCACATCAGTGAGTCTTAAACATCATTTTATTGTCCTGGCACTACGTAATAGGATGGTAAGTAACCAGAGATATCTTGAACTGTTACACCAATACCATATGTAGCGGCATGAACCATTGTTCCATTACCAAGTGCGATACCGACATGATATGGAGCTGAATCAGAACCATAGAAGTAGAGTGCACCAGCTGGAGCGTTCCAAACATCATATTGGTGAGTACCGAGTGCTTGTTGAGCATATGTTGTACGAGCACCTAAACCATAACAATATTGAACTAAACCAGAGCAGTCAAATCCTGCTGGAGTTGTACCACCCCATTGATATGGAGTACCAACAAGAGATAACGCAGCAGCGATACCACCAGCATATAGGCTAGAATCGTACTTAGAAGCATCATAAGTAGATGTAATCGATCTAACAGCAGCTGCAGCAGCTTGTAGATTTCTAGCAGCTTCTTCAGCAGCTAATCTTTCAGCTTCTTCTCTTTGACGTTCTTCTTCCGCAATTCTTGCGTCGACAACTTCTTGAGGAGTACGAACAGTCACAGTCATAGTCGCTGTTGACTTGTTACCTGCAGTATCAACAACTGTATATGTTACTGGATAATCACCATCTGTATTCATATCCACAGAACCTTCCACTGTTAATACAGGAAGGATACCTGAGTCGTCATTGATATAAGAAATATAACTAGAAGCATTAAATGTATCACCGTTATTTACAACAACAGATGAATTCTTCAACTTGATGACAGGTGCTGTACTATTGACAACATTTACAACGGCTTTCTGAATAAAGGAATACCCTAAAGTCTTTTGAGCTTCAATATCACCAGTACTTGCAAGTGTAACCTTAACAGTAACTGTTTGGATACCTGTTACAGAACGATTGAATCCTTCAATATCCGCAACACTCTTCTCGATTGAGATATTTGTAAGATCATATGTTCCGTCAAAAGCAGCTCTTTCTTGAATCACCAAGCTCTTGATAGTATCAAGAGGATTTAAATCCTGCTGACTTACTTCAATAACTGGTAATGTGTTTTCCTTTTCAACTGTAGTAACTTTGTTGTCATCTGCATATACTGTTTTTGTTGAATATGTACCGGCGATGAGTAATGCGGATAATAATCCAGCACCTACTCTACCGAGTTTTTTGTTTAATTTATTTTTTACCATGACTCTATTTTACTTTTTTTCGTGCTAATTATGCAACTTTTTGGACCACATTTCACACAATTTCACAAGTTTTTCAAAAAACTATAGCATTTTTAGGTATTTTTTCACAATTTTTTGCAAAAATAAAACTCCTTTTCAGGAGTCTTATTGTCCGATAATTACATAGTAGGAAGGCATGAAGTATGTAATACCAATGACCTGAATACCATCATTTTCGTTCATTGCCTGTACTGTTTGACCTCCACCAAGAGCAATAGCTACGTGGTAAGGTGCAGATTCAGAACCCCAGAAGTATAGAGCACCTGCTGGAGCATTCCATACGTCATAGCGGTGTGTTCCTAATGTCTGCTGTGTATATGTAGTTCTTTGTGAAATACCATAGCAGTACTTAACAAGACCTGAGCAGTCAAATCCAGATGGAGATGCACCACCCCATACATATGGTGTGTTACCTACGAATGATAATGCAAGGTTAATTGCATCAGTATATGCACCATACTGTCCATATTGTGGAGTTGGAGCTACATACTGTTCACTTTGAATATATTGTGCATATACCCAACCAACTTGTCCGTTGATTACGATTTCTTGCCATCCGTTAGAAACTGTATCTGTACAATAAACAGGATCGTTAACATTTAATGTTGTAATAATTGAACCTGATGTACTTGGAGCTGTACGAACATTAAGACGTACATTAGGATACATTGTCTTTGTTGGAGTAGGAACTGGTGTAGGTGTAACTACTGGAGTCTCTACTACAGATGGTGCTGCAGGTGTAGCAACAGGTGTCTCAGTAACTGTTGTAGCTGCTGGAGTTTCTACTGCAGGTGTTTCAACAGTTGCAGGTGTCTCTGTAACTGCTGGTGTAGCAGGAACATCGATTGTCTCGTTATTACCCACTGCAGCATTTGCGTTATTACCAATTTCCTTAATGGAATCAATTTCCTTCTGAAGTTCAGCTAACTGTGTTTCCAAACTATTTGTAGTAGCAGTTGTAGCTGCATCAGTTGTTGTGCTTGTAGTTGAATCTGTCAATGCCTTTACAGCCTCAAGTTGAGCTGTAACTTCAGCTGCTTTTGTTTCTGCTTCAGCTTGTTTCGCCACTGCTACTTCGACAGGAGTCTTTACAGTAACAGTTAATACTGCAGTTGAAGTATGACCAGCTGTATCAGAAACTGTATAAGTTACTGGATACTCGCCATCTTTATCCATATTTACTTCGCCACTTACTGATAATACAGGTAAGATACCAGAATCATCATTAATATAGGAAATATAACTAGAAGCGTTGAATGTATCGCCGTTATTTACTGTAACGGAATCGCTCTTAAGTTGTACTACAGGTGCACTGTCTTGTTTCAGTTTAACAACAACCTTCTGTACAAAGGAGTATCCAAGCCTCTTTTCAACCTCCTTATCCCCTGTACTTGCTAAGTTGACTTTTACTGTAACAGTTTGAATACCTGTTGCGTTTCGATCAAAACCAGTAATATCAGCTACACTCTTATCAAGTGAGATATAGTTCAAATCATATCCACCGAGTAAAGCACGTTGCTTGATAACTTCGTTCTTAATCGCTGTATAAGGATCTTCTACCTGTGCATCTACAGTGATGACTGGTAGTGCGTTACTTGTGAACGGATTGGCAGTTTCTTCTGCCTTTACATGTGTTATTGATACAGAACCTGCAACTAATACTGCAGATAATGCACCAGTCACAATCATTCCCATTTGTTTTTTGATAGTATTTTTCATCATGGCTGTATTCTAACCACTTTCCTATTTCATTTGCAATCATATTCAAGTGTTTTTCGTGTTTTAAATTTACGAAAAGTGTTAAATATCCTTATTTTATGCTATTTTTCCGCATTTTTAATTTTTAAAAATTTTTTTGATTTTATTAAAAAAATTGTAAAAAATGTGAAATTTGTTACTTTTTCCCATATTTTTAATTTTTTCGTCAAAAAATAAGTTGCACTTCCAATCAATCGATATAGTTCTTGGAAAATCATGAATAAAGGAAGTTCAACAAAACTTCCTTTATTCTTTATTTTATTGTACTAATTTAATTCTTTTCCTCTTCTTTGTAATCCTAAAGTCAGAAATGTAACTAGAGAGATAGCTAGTATCACAATTTGTGGCCATACACCAAAATGA
>CALBKL010000303.1 GCA_937895985.1 uncultured Solobacterium sp. | reverse complement strand
GCAGCGTCAGATGTGTATAAGAGACAGATACAGGTGTTATCATGCCTAGTTTAACCATCATGCTTGGTATGTCTTTTCGATACATTAAGCAGATTCAAAAGATTGCAAGTCGTGAACTAGAGAAAGATTATATGAAAGGTTTACGTGCAAGAGGGATTGGCACATTCTCGATTCTATTCCATACGGTTTTACGTAATGCGATGGTTGAAGTCATTACGTTAACGGCAGTTTCTTTTGGAAGTCTTTTAAGCGGTGTTGCCTTAATTGAAACAATCTTCAACTGGCCAGGACTTGGAAAACTATTGGTGGATGCAGTTATTAGTAAAGATATCCCAATTATTCAAGGTGTTGTAGTTTGGCTTGTATTAGCATATGTTATCATCAATTTAATAGCAGATTTATTCTATGGAATCTTTGATGCACGGATACGGTTAGGTGGTGATACACATGAAGCTTAATTGTAAACAATGGTTGATTATTATCATGCTTGCAGGGTTACTGCTATGTAGTGTTTTAATGAAGGTAACCTTATCGAAGGTAATTTCAGAATCAAATCTAGCAATTCGTTTGCAAGCACCTAGTATGCATCACCTCTTTGGGACAGATGCTTTTGGTAGAGATGTATTTGTACGTACAATCGCAGCTGCCAATATTAGTATTCTCTCAACAATTGTGATTGTGCTTGTGGCTGGTGGATTTGGTATCTTTGTCGGTATGGTAAGTGGATATGCGGGTGGTCTTTTGGACGAAGTATTGATGGCTATCTGTGATCTTTTCTTAGCATTTCCACAGATGTTAATTGCTATTGCAATTGCAGGAATATTAGGTGGTGGACTACACAATGCGATGATTGCCTTAGCAATTAGTGATTGGATGTTATTTGCCCGTTTGGCAAGATCGGCAACTTTAAAAGAGAAATCAGAATTATATGTGACTGCCGCAAGGTTTGCGGGTTTAAGTGATATTGAAATTCTATTGAAACACATCCTACCAAACATTCGAAACTTATTGATAGTGACACTCACATTAAATTTTGCGAATATGTTATTGTCACTAGCGGGACTTAGTTTTTTAGGAATTGGTGTAAAAGTACCAACTCCAGAATGGGGTTCTATGATCAGTGAAGGAAGACAATCTTTAACATCCGCACCATGGATTTCATTATTTCCGTGTTTATTTATCTTCATCACTGTGTTTTTAATAAACCAATTCGCAAAAACGTTTAGTTATCAGAAGGGGAAACAAAATGAAACGATTGATTAAAACAATATTTATAGCAGCATCATTATTAATATCTGCATGTACACCAACACAAAAAACAGATGAGGCTGTAAATCATACCATCCGCATTGGTACAGAACAGTTTACTGCATCTTTAGATTCTGCTTTAGAGTGGAATGGATGGTTTACCGTCCGGTATGGAATTGGTGAAACCTTATTTAAAGTAGAAGATGATATGCAGATCAAACCATGGCTTGTATCAAATGCTGAAAACATTGATACTAAAACATGGAAGTTAACACTACGTGAGAACATTAAATTCTCTGATGGCACAACAATGGATGCCAAAAGCGTAGTTGATAATCTGCATCATATTGCACAAGAAAATGCAAGAGCTGCTTTTTTGCAGGGCGCAGAATATGAAATTGATGGTTATACAATCACAATTAAGACGATAGAACCACGTTCGACTTTACTCTCTGATTTAAGTGATCCAATGTTTGCAATATTAAATCTAGCTTCTAAGGAAGACAAGGCTACAATGCCGATTGGTACAGGTCCTTATAAAGTAAAGACATTTACAGCAGACCAAGAGATTGTATTAGAGCCAAATACAAACTATTGGGATGGAACACCTAAACTAAATGAGATTACAGTAACGAAGATGCTTGAGAAAGAAACTGCAATTCTAGCTCTTAAGAATCATGAATTAGACGCATATACAGAAATGAATCCAGAAGGAATCAAGCAACTACAGGATAGTGATGATTTTGATATTCATACAATTCCATCTAGTCGTGTATATTCTCTGTATATGAATACTGAAAAACTTTCTGATATATCATTTCGTAAAGCAATTGCAAAAGCAATTGATAAAGAATCTATCGCAAAATACTTATTAGATGGCACAATGACTGCGACAGATGGTCCATTTACCAGTGATTCTGAGTATGCATTACCAAGTTCTAACGTAACCTCTTATAACGAAGCAGAAGCGAAACAAATCCTAGAATCTGCTGGCTATGTGGATACAGATGGTGATGGCTATGTAGAAAAAGATGGCCAAAACATTTCTATCACAATCGCATATTACAAACGTCTATCCCAAGAGGCGATTGCGACAGAATTGCAGTCTGCACTGAAAAAGATAGGTATTCAATCTGAATTACAACTACATGAAGGCACTAAGTATCTATTCAATAAAGAATATGACTTGGGATTCTACTCTATGGTTACAATGCCTACAGGAGATCCTGCATATTATCTCAATGCGTTGCTATCAGAAGGTGGTGCTGTTAACTATTCTGGATATGATAACCATGCAATACAGGTATTATTAAAACAGTTGAATGATACTTATGACACAAAGCAGCGTAAAGAAATCGTAAAGCAGATTGAAGAGATGTTACTAGCAAGTTATAGCATTACTTATATTGGATTTAATAATTTGATTTTCGCAACAAGAAAAGAATTAAAGAACTTCGTTCCTCACGTTACAGACTACTACCAAATCACAGTCGATCTAGAACTTCAATCATGAGCCAAGCGATTTTAGAAGTAAATCATGTGACTGCTGGATATGGTGATACAGAAGTGTTGCATGATGTTTCACTTGCAGTTTATCCAGCTGAAGTCATCGGTATTGTCGGACAAAGTGGTAGTGGAAAGACAAGTTTATTAAATTGTGTTCTGCAATTAGAACCAAATCTAGAAATTTCATCAGGAGAAATTTTGTATTCACATCAAAATCTGCTCACTTTAAACAAAAAAGAGTATCGTAGGTTATTTCAAGATGAAATTGCGGTTATATTTCAAAACAGTAACTTTACGCTTGTACCTACAAGAAAGATATCTAGTCAATTCTATGAAACTACAAGGGGTAGATTGACGCAAGGAGAGACACGTCAAAAGGCATATCGCTTATTTGAACAACTTGAATTAAAGAATCCTGAACGTATATTTCATGGTTACCCGTTTGAATTATCTATAGGTATGGCACAGCGTGTAGCAGTATCACTTGCGTTAATGAATGATCCTTCTTTATTACTTTGTGATGAGCCAACCAGTGCATTGGATGTAAAGAGG
>CALBKL010000302.1 GCA_937895985.1 uncultured Solobacterium sp. | reverse complement strand
GTATAAGTGCTGTGCCCCCAGACAAACAAAAATAAGTATGTTGTAAACTATTTGCATATCCGTTTAGAAAATCAATCGAAACATCAGAATTATCAACTAACATATTTGGAATCTGAATAGGCGCTAATCCTGTTCCAACAAATAACACATTCTTAAAGTTCCAAGTATATCCGTTTACAACCTCCCTATATGGGAGATCACCACCATCGTCGGGTGGTGAATCCCATGTTTTGACTTTAGATGTAGTTAATTTGAGTGTTGCATTTTCTAATTTTAAATCTTCTGAATGTAATTTGTTAAATTTATATGCTGTAATATCTACTACCAAAGATTCTCTTGATGTACCCTTTACATTGCCATCTAAAGTAACATCTTGATTGTCTTTGAATACATAATTCCCATCATTCATTTCAGCTCCAGTTTGTAAATCTAAAGCTTTCTTGAAACCTTGCATATTTAAAGTAGAACCATTAACAGTTTTAATATGTGAACCACTTGCAATTGTAATTCCGTTCTGGTCATCATCGTTATTAAGAATTGTAGTATCTGATACAACTTCTAATATCATTCCGTTATTGACTACAGCATCTCTAAACGCTGCATTTGTAGTATCAAATAAACCACTAATACGTATTGTGTCACCAGTATTACCAGCTGCTACTGCATCATTAATCGTTGCATATGTGATAGTGTCATCATCATTTAACCAAATCTTGCCAGCGTCCATAGCACTTACTTTAGATGTAAATGATACGATACTGCCCATCCCTAGAATCAAAGCCAATACTATAACTGTTAATTTTTTAACCATTGATATCCCTCCATAAAAAAAGCAAAGTTATGCTTTGCTAAAATATGGTAACATGCTAAATTACAATTCGCAATTAACTTGCTCCAAATAAAAACGAATTTTCATTACAAGTGTAATTACTCATTCGTTTTTAAAATGTTTTTACTTCATGTTCTTGCGATATTCAGCTAATTCAGCTTCATTTGCCCATACAAAGTGTCCAGGCTTAATTTCATGGAATGCTGGTTTATCTTTATCATAATGATGGCTATCCAATGAATATGGTTTAACAACCTTGGCCTTTTCAATCTGTGGATCAGGAATAGGAACTGCTCCTAATAATGACTGAGTATATGGGTGTAATGGATTGAGGAACAATTCATTTGTTTCTGCAAGTTCCACAATTCTACCTAAGTGAATAACCGCAATACGATCAGAGATAAAGCGTACAACAGATAAGTCATGTGCAATGAAGATACATGTCAGTCCACGCTCTCTCTGTAATCTCTTTAATAAGTTTAATACCTGAGCACGAATCGATACGTCAAGCGCTGAAATAGGCTCATCCGCAATCAATAAGTCAGGCTTCATGATAATCGCTCTAGCGATGCCAATACGTTGACGCTGTCCACCAGAGAACTCATGAGGATAACGAGACATATGTTCTTCCAAAAGACCTACTTCATTTAACGCTGAAACAACCTGGTCATAGCGATCTGCTTCATCCTTATATAACTTAAAGTTAACAAGACCTTCAGAAACGATATAATCAACTGTTGCACGTTCATTTAAAGAAGCAGCTGGATCTTGGAAAACCATCTGAATCTTACGAATAACTTCTTTATCAAGTTCACGAGAAATCTTTCCAGAAATACGCTTTCCTTCAAACAAGACTTCACCATTACTAATTGGATTAATACGGTTAATTGCACGAGCAATTGTTGTCTTACCTGAACCAGACTCACCTACAAGGGAGAATGTTTCTCCTCTGTATACTTGGAAGTTAGCATCATGTACAGCAACAAACTTATTTTTACCATTGGTGAAAGTTACTTCAAGGTTTTTGACTTCAACAAGTACTTCTTTTTCGTTGTTATCCATGATATGTACCTCCTTCACCTAATGTCTCTAATAATCTTTCGTGCAAGTTACGAATTACTTCAGGCTTTTCAACCTTTGGTGCACGTGGGTCTAATAACCATGTCTTAGCTAGATGTGTATTACTTACCGCAAACATTGGAGGTTCTTCCTCGAAGTCAATCTTCATCGCATAAGGATTACGTGGTGCAAACGCATCACCCACCACCTTTTCAAATAAACTTGGTGGAGTACCTGTGATTGCATATAGGTCTTGACCCTTAATACCTAACTGAGGCATAGAACTTAATAGTGCCCATGTGTATGGATGCTTAGGATCATAGAATACTTCTTCTACTGTTCCATATTCAACAATCTGTCCTGCATACATTACCGCAACCTTATCTGCTACATTCGCAACGACACCAAGGTCGTGTGTAATATAAACAGTTGTAAAGTGATATTCTTCCTGCAAGTCTTTAATTAACTTAATAATCTGTGCCTGAATTGTAACGTCTAACGCAGTTGTTGGCTCATCACAAATCAAGATACGTGGACGGCAAGCTAGTGCAATCGCAATTACGATACGTTGACGCATACCACCAGAATACATAAATGGATATTCATCGAAACGATTTTCTGCGTTGTTAATACCTACACGCTTCATCAAATCAACTGCAATCTTGCGAGCTTCAATTAAATCAACACCCTGGTGTTTTACAATAACCTCAGTAATCTGTGAACCAATTGTACGAATTGGGTTTAAGGAAGTCATTGGATCCTGGAAGATTGTAGCAATCTTCTTACCACGGATTTCTTCCCAATCCTTATCTGAAGTATTTTCTAATAAGTTACGTCCTTCAAAAATAATCTTACCCTGTGGGATATTACCATTCTTGTCTAACATACCTGTAAATGTTTTTGTAAATACAGATTTACCTGAACCAGACTCACCTACAATTGCAAGTGTTTCACCATCATAAAGGTCTAATGAAACGTTACGAATCGCAGTCAAAATACGGTCACGTACTGTAAATTCAACAATAATATCACGTGCAGATAATACTGCCTCTTTGTCTGAGTTTTCAAAGGTGATATCTAAGTTTGTAGCTAATGTTTCTTCTGCCATGATACCCTCCTTTACATATGTGTCTTTGGATCAGATGCATCTGCCAAAGTCTGTCCGACAATATAGAGTGAAATTGAGATAACTGCTGCTACAGAAACTGGTATCCAGAATAAATATGGAGCAGATGTCATGTACGCAGAGTTACTAGAAATAAGTCTACCTAAAGAAACTTCTTTCTCTGTTAAACCAATTCCTAAGTAAGACAAGAATACCTCATAAGAAATAAAGCTTGGTACATCTCTTGAAATAGATGTAACGATAATTGGAATCATAAATGGTAAAACGTTATGTTGAATAATCTTAGCTGTAGGTGTACCTAAGCATCTTGAAGCTAAGTTGTATTCACGGTCACGAATCATCATAACCTGGATACGAATGCTATAGGCCATACCTAACCAAGAAGTAATACATAAGCAGAATACCAACTGCCAGAATCCAGGTCCTAATACATAGGATAAGATAATAACTACTAATGTAAATGGAACGTTTGCAATGATGTTATAAACTTCAATCATGATAACGTCCATCTTACGTGAATAACCCCAGAACGCACCTACAATAACACCAATCACATTTGTGATAAATGTAGCGATAATTGCAAGACTTAATGAAGTTTTAGCGCCTGCCCAAACTACATCAAAGAGTGAATCACCTACTTGGTTTGTACCAAACCAGAATTGGAGATTTGGTGTAACGAAGCGACGTGAGAAGTCATTGATATGTGTTTGAACAGTTGGATCATATCCACTAATAAACGGTAAAATATAAGACAAGAATAAAGTTAATAGTGTTAGTACTAAGAAGAAAATCGCAATCTTACTACTAAAGAACTTTCTAAATACACTATTCCAATAAGAATATTTAGGACTATTCAGTCTTTCTGATGCAAAGTCGTCTAATGCGACAAAAGTAAATCTTTCATCTCTGATTTCTGACATTATCTCGAATCTCCTTTTGCCTGTAACTGAATACGAGGGTCAACAACTGTAACGAGTAAGTCACCTAATAACAAGGCAAAAATAGAAACAGCAGTGAAAATAAATGTTAGACCAATAACCATTGGGTTATTGTATGCCTTAATACTATCTGGCAACATCTTACCCATACCAGGAATCGCGAAAACAGTTTCTGTAATAACCGCACCAGAAATTGTCATAATAACAGCTGATGGGAAACCATTTACGAATGGAATAATTGCATTACGTAAAATATGTGTACGGAAAATTTCACTATTGGAAAGACCCTTCGCACGTGCAAACTTAACATAGTCAGAACTTGATTGGTCAACCATATAACGTCTGATCCATAACATCTGTCCACCTGTACTTAATAAACCAAGAATTAAGATAGGCATAATGTATGAACGCACATCATGCGCTCCATATACAGGGAACTTATCTGGTAATCCAAGTGTCATACCAATTGATCTAACAAAATAGATAAACGCAAGTGATGGGACAGCACTCATAATATTGATATAAACTGTACCAAGCTTATCTTGCCACTTACCCTTATTCGCAGCCATCACCATACCAGCTGGAATACCAAATAAATAAGTAATCAATAACGCAATTAAACCTTGAATCGCTGATGTAGTTATCATTGATGGATCTTGTAAGTTAGATGTACAATTCGCATAGTTATCATTAAACTTACCCTTATCAATGTTGTCTAACAATTCTGAATATTTATATGTACATGAATGCAAATTCACAGCTGAAGAAGATGTCTTTCCTGTTTCAAAAGTCACTTCCTGGCTCTTTGCATTACCCTGTGTCTGTGTGATAACCGCAGTTACATCAACACCACTAAAAGTTGGATAAGAAATACCAAAATTTAACCCAACAATATTTTGATGGACAAATGGGAAGCTTCCATCCATGTATACAAGATACTTATGCTCACAACCTGCACACTTAATTGCAGGTAGACCATTATAGTCATTTTCAATATAGACTTTTCTTTCCATATTTTCGTTATGACCATCATACATTCTCCATGGATGATCTACTTCAATTAATCTACCAAACCAGTTGATAACTAGTTCAGGAATAGAATAATCTTTATAAGCATAGTATTTACCATCTGAATATGTTTGGATTGTATATCCATCTGACTCATACTTCTGTACCTGCTCTTTCAATAAATCAGAACCAGTTACCATACATGCATCATAATCACTTGTATTTGCACATAGGTCCTTCTGTTCCTCAAAACGTAGATAACCTAGGCTCTCCCAGGTGTTGTATTTGTATTTTGTTTTATCATCCGCGCTCTTCAACTTCTGGTAAGTTGTATCAGTTGTAAAGATATTGTCGCGCGGTGTCAGCGTATAGACCAAAACCAATGCGATTGTAACAACCGCAAAAATCGAGAAGAACGATCTGATTACACGGCCTAAAATGTAACGCTTCATATAACTCACCCCTACCTTTTCATAGTAGTTATAATACCATATAAGACTACGTATTTCACTAAAATATAATTTTTTTCATAATTAATTTCAAATCAATTTTCATTTTCATATATTATGAATATTTATTCATAGACACAAAATTGCATTATGAACTCTAGTCACTTCATCTATCCCAAAAAAAGAAAAGACAGATTCATTAGATAATGATATCTGTCTTTTAAATTGTCTATGAAACGTTACGAGTAAAGATTCTAGGATTTATTTACTAGCGGACTTAGCGCGTTCTGCTAACCAAGCTTCCTTAGCTTCATAGTATTCCTTGTTTGTAATGATATCCTTTTGGATACGTCTTAACTTGAACTTACTACCACCTTGGCCGGCAATTGAGTATGGTCCTACGAATGGAACACTTCTTGTAACTGTGTTTGCTACAGCTGTGCACTGTACACTAATAGCGAATGCATTTTCAATAATCCAAGCATCAGCCTTAGCATATGCTGTGTAACGAGCATCTAAGTCATCAGTAATTGCATCAGCTTCTTCTAATAACTTCTGGTAGTCAAATAATCCAACAGCTTCCATAGCAGCCTTATCAGAATCCTGGAAGTTATCTGGATCAGATGTTCCATCTAAACCAATCGAAGTTAACTGGTCACCATTTACTGGACTATAGATATTTAAGTAACTTCTTGGATCTAAGTAGTCTGGGTTCCAACCTACTGCTGTAGAGATATCCCAGTCAGATTCATTACCACTAGTTGCAAGGTATGTTGCTGCATAGTAAGCATCCTTGTCAATTGGCATTACATTGATTAAGATTTGTCCATTTGTAGCTTCTTCTACAGACTTCTTCAATGAGTTAGCCTGGTTAACTGTGAATGACATTGTTGAAAGTGTTACTAAGTCTAGAGAAACAGGTAATGTTAATCCAGCTTCAGAAGCAGCCTTAGCAAGTAATTCCTTTGCCTTATCTGGGTTGTAGTATGGATCCTGTCCTTCAGAAAGGTCTAATGAACTACCGAATACATCTGTCTGTTCTGTAACAAACTTAGCAACTGTCTTACCATAATCTTCGCCCTTGATTTGAACGAATGTTGTAGGTACTAATTCATTACGTAATGAAGCCTTAGCCGCTGTTTCATCACCAACTCTTTGCTTCAAGTATGCAACTCTATCGAATGCAGCCTGTAAAGCAAGACGGAAGTTCTTATTTAGGATAGCCTTATGTGTGTTTTCCTTTTCAGCATCTGTTGTCTTGTTTGTATTGTTGAATGAACGACGGTTATAGTTGAATGCCAATGAGAATGTACCACCATCTGTCATAGGAATATAAACGTTATCCTTGTACTTATCCATGTACTTATCAAATTCTTCAGTTGACCATGTACCACGGATAGAAGCAGCTGTATATGTACCAGCTTCAAAACCATTCATGATTGAGTGGTCATCAGAACCATCATCATATGTATAAGTTACCTTATTGATATATACGTGTTCTGCATCCCAGTAGTTCTGGTTCTTTGTAAACTCAACGATAGACTTAGCTGTGTTGTTTGTTAAGATGTAACCACCATTGTAAAGAATAGATGATGGATCAACAATACCAAAATCACATGCATTTAAATCAGGGGAACCTAACTTACATCCGGAACCCTTAGAATTTAAGAAGTCTTCATTGATTGGGAATAAAATACCATAAGTTGTTAGAGAGTAGAAATAAGATGCTGGTTTTTCAAGAGTATACTTCAATGTATAATCATCAACAGCTTCTACACCAACCTTATCAAATGTTACTTCACCTGCTTCATATTCAGAGAAGTTCTTAATAAGACCTTCTACTAAGTATTTTGTACCAGACTTAAAGTCTGCTGAGTGTTGAAGACCAGTAACGAAGTCCTGTGCCTTTAGTTCAGCATATTCTTCGCCTTCATTTGTTACCCATTTAACACCCTTACGAATCTTAAATGTCCATTCTGTCTTATCATCGTTATATTCATAAGACTCAGCAAGAGCAGGTACATAGTTACCATACTTATCATTTTCTAATAAGCCGTCAACAAAGTTTGCTGTATTTTCGTTATCAACGTTCTTGTTGGAAACTGTGTAGTCTAAGCTCTGCATATCTAAAGAATAGATGGATCTAAAGTCTTCAGATTGTGATGCAGTTGTCTGTCCACCTTTGCCATTGCAACCTGCAAGAGCTAAAATAGCGGCGAGAGAACCCAATAGTGCTTTTTTCATAAATTCCTCTTCCTCCTAATTTAAGAGAACTTCCTCTCTTAATATACCAGTAATATTACGCAAATCCTAAAATGATGTCAATAGTTTGTAAACGATTTTGAAAATATTTCTTGAAATATTTTTCTTACATGAAAATATTTTCATTATTATACCTTTTAGATTTAACGATATGACTTTCACTTCCTTCAACTCTCAACCTATTTCTATGATATAATTGTTCAGCGTTGGAGAAGTACCCAAGAGGCTGAAGGGGGCGGTTTCGAAAACCGCTAGACGTGAAAGCGTGCGGGGGTTCAAATCCCTTCTTCTCCGCCATAAGAAAAAGCCTGTTGTATGACAGGCTTTTTCTTATGCAACTTCTTCTAATAATGATTCCCATCTTTCTTCTAGATGCGCCAATTCATTATGAATATCATCGATATCTTGATCTAAGTCATTCATCTTTTGATAATCTTGATAATATTCTGGTTCAAAGCGAAGCTCACGCATTTCTTCTAGCTCTGCTTCCTTTTCTGTAATCAAGCGTTCTAGTTTCGCAATCTCACGACGACGTGCTTCTGGAGATAGCGCCCTCTTTACTTCCTTTTTATTAATAGGTTCATCATTTGATTGTTTGACTTCTTTGACTTGTAATGGTTGTTGGTTCATGTATTCATCGTAAGTTTGATTTACAAACTGACAACCATCATTACTAAGAATTAATAAACCTGTAGCCATCTGCTGAATAAAGTAACGATCGTGTGAAACAAATAATATTGAACCTGTAAATCCTTTTAAGGATAATTCCAGTGCTTCTTTACCTGGAATATCTAAGTGGTTTGTAGGTTCATCCAGTAT
>CALBKL010000301.1 GCA_937895985.1 uncultured Solobacterium sp. | reverse complement strand
CTACAATGAGTGTAAGGATGATGAAGATTGAAACGCTTAGTTCTGTTTCTGCAGTCGCTTTCGCTGTATCGTGCTTCATCTTCTTTGTTTCAAGAAGAAGAGAATCGGAGCGTTTATTTACTTCATCTTTACGTTGGTCTTGTGCGTGCATGAGCACGATATCTTTAATACCTTTAATACTATCTAAGAAGTAAGCGTTAAAGGATGAAAATTCAGCACGGTAACGTACACCAGATTCCTTTAATCTAGCAGAAGAAATCATTGGGACAATCAAACCGATCGTTAGATATCCAAGTAATGCGATAAGCGCAAGATACCAGTTTACTGTAAAACCAACAAATAACGTAACGCAGGTTGATACAATAATTGCAATGCATATCGGAGAGATCGTATGCGCGTAGAATACTTCTAGCGTTTCAATATCGGCTGTAATCATGGAGATGATTGCGCCTTTTTGTTTACTTTCAAGTTTTGCTGGGCAAAGAATACGCAATGCGCGGAAAATCTTGTCACGTAATACTGCTAGAAGTTTAAATGCGATGTAGTGGTTGCTATATTGTTCGAGGTAACGTAAGAAACCACGTAATACACCAAAGCCAATTGTTAAAGCAATGATTGTTCCATAGGATAGAGGGATTGCTTCACCAAGTGATTTGGCGATACCAACTGCACCCATGAGTGTTACACCCATCGCAACGATGAAACCGATAGAACCATTTATTACAGCAAGAATCATGATATATGCAAGTGAACCTAGTAAGGTGATGAGACTTGCCATGATTTTAGCGCCGCTACGGCGGATATATTTCTCGTTTTTCATGCGATTACCTCCGTATAGCCTTCTTCTAAGTTCTTTTGGGTTGTATATAGTTTTGCATAACCTTCATGCATGTTCATAAGTTCTTCATGTGTACCATGTTCCTTCACTTCTCCATCTTCGATGTAGTAAATGGTATCAGCCGCAATGACATTTGCTAGACGGTGTGAGATCACAATAACGGATTTTTCTTTGGAGAGTTCTTTGATGTTATTCATGATGATAGCTTCGCTTTCAATATCGATATTACTTGTGGCTTCATCAAAGATGTAGATATCTTTGTTTGCGACTAGATTGATTGCAAGTGCTAGTCGTTGTTTCTGGCCACCAGAGATATTTGCGGCGTCTTCTGTAATGACTTTATCTAGACCGCCGTTATCAATAATGAAGTCATAGAGGTTAACTTTCTTAAGAGCGTTATAGATTTCTTCATCTGTAACGTTAGCTTTAGCTAGCGCAAAGTTTTGACGAATCGTTTCATTAAAGATATAGGTGTTATAACTTACGACTGATATATGAGAGTAATATGCATCTCTACTTAATGTCTCTAGTCGTTTATTTCCAACAAGGATAGAACCTTGTTGAGGGTGATATGCACCTAATAGTAAATTTACAACTGTAGACTTTCCTGAACCGGATTCACCGACAATTGCATGCATACCAGTCGAATCAAAGTTCATGGATGCATGTTTTAAAACATCACGTTTTCCATCGTAAGAGAAGGTAACATCCTTCACTGTAATCTCTGTACTATCTACTGTTTCACTACCCCATACTGGATCTGGCTGAGCAAGCAGGGATAGAATCTTATTGCCAGCACTTGCACCATTCATGGCAATATGGAAGGCAGAACCGAATGCACGTAGTGGTAAGAAGAAGTCTACTGCTACAAGAATTAAGAATAGTGCTGCGTAAGCAGATAGGCTTCCGTTTACAACAGCGTGAATTGTTAAGGCAATGCCAAGACCAGCACCACCATATGCAACCATGTCCATAATTGTTGTACTAGCTAGCTGCATGACTAATACCTTCATCGTAATCTTGCGGAATTCTTCGCTTGTTTCGTTCATCTTGATATTTTGTGCAGCGTCTGCTTGGAAGATCTTTAGTTCTTTTAGTCCTTGTACACTATCTAGGAAACTATCTCCCATGGATGTGTATTTACCCCAATACTTCGCAAAGATTTTCTTTGCGTAACGGGATACCGCAATAATGGACATTGGAATGAGTGGAACGCATGCAAGTAATACAAGTGCAACAGCCCAATTGATACGTACAGTGACGATAAACAAAATGATAGGAGCAATCATCGCATAAAAGAATTGTGGAATATATGCAGAATAGTATAGGTCTAACTGTTCAACACCTTCCATGGATAACTGTGTTAAACCAGCCATACTCATATTGTCGGTAGTACGAACACCAAGCTTGATAATCTTGTCATAGATTTTCTGACGCAAATCCTTCTTCACATTTCTTCCTAATGTATCCTTCAAGTCTCCAATACTACGAGAAGTTACATAACGGATTGTCATCGCAATGATTACAATCACCGCCGGTAGAATGAACCCTTGTGCATTACTACCAGAGGATGTATATTCTGCAGCATATTGAATGGCATAACAGATGGATGCGGTGATTGCAAGATTAGCAAATAAACCCACTATCATAAGACCAACTGCATAGAATATATATTTTTTATTATGCCCTAAAAGGGCTAAAAGTTTTTTATCTATCATGTTTAGAATTCCTTTCGCATAGACTATTTTACACGATAAGTTAGTTATATATAACCAAAAGGCTATAAAAAACAACAATCTTAGAGATTGTTGTGAAAGAGACTTGCTTATTTGAGGTGAATCTTATTTTTGTATGTATAGAATACATAGCCAAATACTGCGGCCAATATTACCAATAGGACGGTAGGAATGTTTGTGAAATACGCTAGCAAGAATGCCACTAGACAGATAAGTAGACTTGGAATATCTATAATACTTGTTTTGAATAGGTTTTTGACTGCACCAAACATCAACACACATACAGCAATCTGTATTCCGGCAAGTGCGTGTTTTACAACTTCTAATGAGGAGAAGTTGGATAAGAAAGTTGCGATGATACTAATGATAATAATAGATGGGGTAATGACACCGAGTGTGGAAATAAGCGCCCCAAGGAAACCATCAATCTTTCCACCGATGAATGTGGATAAGTTGACTGCGATTGCGCCTGGTGTACATTGGCTGATTGCATAGTAATTTAGGATATCTTCCGCCGTCACCCAATGATGTTTATCAACAACTTCTTTTTGAATCATCGGAATCATTGCATACCCACCACCGAAGGTAAATAGACCAATTTTAAACCAGGAAATATATAGTTTTACAAATTTATTCATACAACCTCGTATTCTCGGTTTTAACACTAGCATTTTTTCTTTGATTCGTAAATGAAATCAAGTATATAGAATGCGATTGAAGAGATATAAAAAATCGTGTAATATGCTATAATTCACTGGTGAGAGGTTATAAAAATGAAAAACAGAAAGAACTCTGATTTTGGTTGGATATTCTTCTTAATATTTTTTCTTGGAGGAGGAACATTTATACCTATGTTAATTATTGTTGGTATCGTATTTGCGATTGTAATGGCAGCGGTAAATGCCTCAAAGAGAAATGAACAAAGATCAAACCCATATGCTAGCTATTCCTCATCTACATACTATGCAGGAAATCGCGCTTCAAATATTTCCGCATCACAGATGGCAAAGAATAACATCTTCTTACGCAAGTGGTTTAGAACGCATACTGCTTTAAATGTTAGTACAGGAATTGAATTACGTGTACGTAATGGTGAATATAAGTCGCTTTCTAATTTGGACGTATACCGCAATGGTATCTTGGTAAGTGGACTCAATGTATTTGGTGCGAACTATCCAGAATCGTATGAACAGATTTTAAGAGAAGTTTCTAAGCAGGCAGATGATTATCAAAATACAGATGTCATCGATGTACAAGCTACACCAACAAATGTGAAGAAGGAAGAAGTAAAAGTTGAAGAACCATCTTCTAGTGCACAGAGCTATATTGATCAAATTAACGCACTCAATGACGCAATTCCGGATGAGGAAATCTCAAATGGATTATTTGAAACATGTGCACTTTTAAAACAGGCACAGAAGTTAGAAACAACTTTCCCTGCATCTAAGGGGAAACTTAAGAAGTTGTATGAATACTATTTGCCAATCCTTGTGCGTATTCTAAAACAATATGACGCTCTTCAGACGGCACAGACTGACCCTAACTATGAAGAAACAAAAGAGAAGTTAGGAAAGACGGTTGTATTAATCAATGATGCGATGAAGAATATGATTGCAAGTTACACAGACCAAGACTTTATTAATCTATCTGCAGATATGGCTACATTAAATGCTGTATTAAAGAAGGATGGCTTAACAAGCGATGGGATGTTTGAAGTTGGACACAAAGGAGACGAGTAATGTCGAAAGATCGTAGAACAGAGGAAAAGGAAAGACTTTGGAATGAGGTCTTAGGCAAAAAGCGTGCATATGAATCTACAGATGCGTCTGAACAAATCACGTTAAGTATTGATAGTAATGAGCAAAGTCAAAATGTAAATATTCTAAAACAGCCAGACCAAGCAATGCAGGAGTTAAATGCGATTTTGCGTAAACAACAAAAAGATTTAGAGGATATGCATGCGGCGCTACAGAAAAAGGATGAACCTTTAGATATCTCCGCAATGAGTATGGATGTATTAGAACGTGATTTAAAGCGTGACTATGGTTTAACTGAGGTTGAACAAAAACCTGTTGAGAAGAAGGAATTCAACTCACAGAAGTTATTCGATGATATCTACAATGTGATTATCTCCAAGGTGATGGGACAAAAAGATGCAATCCATCAGATGGCAAATGCATTTAGAAGACCATATTTAATGGGGGAAGAAGCAGGAAAGGCGAAGAATGTTATTCTTGTTTCTGGGCCTGTGGGCTCTGGTAGACACGAAGCAGTTACTCAGATGGCTCGTTCTTTATATGAACGTCAAGTATTTATCAGTGATGAAGTATATACAATTGATATGAGTCGTTATACATCTTCAGCGCAGGAACAGATTTTCTTACAAGATTTATATGAGGCTATTTCTGGCAACGGTTCTGTTATCTGCTTTGAGAACTTTGAAAATGGATTCCCAGCATTCTTGCGTATGATTAGTTCGCTTGTGACGACAGGTAGTTGTGTACTGAATAAGCGTTATGTATTAAATAAGGGAGTTCTTGTAGAGAATCAGACTGGACTTGTAAAAGATAGCGTGGATACTTTAAACGTTGGTGGTAAGTATCTTGTGTTTATGACAACTGGTAGTGTATCGAAGGTTCAAGATGCCTTTGGTGCAGATTTTATGTACCATGTATTAGATACAGTTACGCTAAAAAAACTAGATGAAGATAGTATTCGCTCCATTATCCAAGTTCAAACAACAAACTTGGTTAAGAAAGCTGAGGAAAATCTAAAGATTAAGTTACAGGTTGAAGATTCTGTACAGAATTGGGTAGCACAGCACTTTAATAAGGATTTAGGTGCTGCATCTATCAGTTCTAACTTCTATGATTTCTACGTATCACTAGGGCAAGCTGTATTAGATCATTCCCTAGGAAATATGGAAGAGATTCCTATGACTGTAAAGAATGATATTCCTGTCATTACAGTTAAGGAACAAGATATTCAGATGAGTCGATCACGTAATAGTAGCGAAGAACTTGAAGAAGTAAATCGTGAATTAAGTGAGATTATTGGTCTTGATGAAGTGAAGTCTTATATTACTTCCTTACAATCCTTAGTTGCGATGCAGCAAAAGCGTCGTGAACAAGGCATGAAGACTGCGACACTTTCCAAGCATATGATTTTTACAGGAAATCCTGGTACAGGTAAGACAACAATCGCGAGATTAATTTCTCGTTATATGAAGGCTATCGGTGCATTAACACAAGGACAACTTGTAGAAGTATCTAGATCAGACTTAGTTGCGCAGTACGTTGGACAGACCGCTCCATTAACGATGTCAGTCATTAAGTCTGCGATTGGTGGTGTACTCTTTATCGATGAAGCGTACGCACTACATCGTGGTAAAGATGACGCGTTTGGATTAGAGTGTATCGATACGCTCGTAAAGGCGATGGAAGATAACCGTGATAACTTAATCGTTATCTTAGCGGGATATAAGAAGGAAATGTCAGTATTCCTAGAGTCTAACTCTGGTCTAAAGTCACGTTTCCCAAATATCATCAACTTCAAGGATTACACAGGCGAAGAACTCTACAAGATTGCTTGTCTACAAGCAAAGGCTAAAGGCTATCATATTGATGAGGCTCTTGCGGATAAGTTAACTGCTTACTTCAATGAAGTACAGAGTATTAATCCAATGGAAGCTGGTAATGGTAGACTTGCGCGTAATATGATTGAAGACGCAATCTTACGTCAATCCACAAGACTTGTATCTAGTCCAGATAGTGATATGAGTGAACTGATAGAGGCTGACTTTGATTTTACAATCAAGATTCAACCGCCAAAGACTAGCGATTCGCCTACACTAGAAGATTTATTAAAGATGACACAGAAGTAGTAATGAAAAGTGCTAAATAAAATGTTTAGCACTTTTCATTATATATACATGCATGCACGTTTTGTGATATTCAATTATAAATAGTTGGATATGCAAGTATTTTATGTAAGCGTTTATAACTATTATGCATGCATGGTTTTTGCACAATTTATATTGTGGTAATTTTGTGTGAAAATTGTGTATTCTATGCGCCAAATTTGACGATTTATTATTTTTTCGTGTATGATTTTTGTATGAAAAATATATTACAAATGACGGCAAAGAAGTTTCTTGCGTTTGGTTTGGCTACCTGCATGTTGGGTGGCACAGCACTTGGTTATGTGTTTGCAAGAAACGATTATATGAATAAGCAGATGTTACTATCGCAAGCTAAGTTATATGATTCATTAAAACTTAACATGAGTGGTATTACGACAGCTGAGTATGGAAATGTATTTGACTTACATACATTAGTTGCGGAATATACTGGTGACTTAAAGATTGATGGACAGATTGACGCCAGTGCAGTTGGTACATACCCAATCAAACTGATATTGTCTGGCAAAGAGTCTAAGTTTGGTTTAACAAATTCTAAGACATTTACAGCGAGTGTAAATGTTGTGGATACAAAACCTGCAGAGATTACTTTAGCAGCTAGTAGCGTGGATATTAAAGCAGGAAGTTCTTACGATCTATTCTCTAATATTTCCTCGGTTATTGATCCGATTGATGGTAGTTTAACTGCTTCAACTGAAAATGGTAAAGGTAACTACACAGTTGCGGTGGATGGTGATATCTCCAAGGCTGGTACCTATACAGCAACAGTTACAGCAACAGATAAGAATGGTAATGTTTCTACAGCCTCTTATACAATTAATGTCACAAGAGCGTATGTATCTAGTGGACCTGTAGATACTTCTGGCAACTATCAAGTAATCTACTCTTATTTAACAGGTACACTTGGTCTATCTAGGGCTGCAGCGTGTGGTGTTCTAGCGAATATGTGGCAAGAGTCTAAGTTTAATCCAACTGCGGGTTCATCCTATTATGGTTTATGCCAATGCGGTGGTGGTCGCTATACAAACTTAGTAAACTACTGTGCAAATAACGGACTAGACTACACAACAGTAGAAGGACAGTTAGCATTTTTGACACATGAATTAACAGGTGCATATAACAGTACGCTTGTTGGTTTACAGAATGTTGCGGACTCAGCAGAAGGTGCAGCAGAGGCAGCTACAATCTTCGTATCAAGATACGAGGGGGCTTCTCATACAGCAGGACGTGCTGAAAAAGCATATGCATATTATCTAGAAGGATAATCATTAAAATAACCTCTATATCAATTTGAATTTTTAAAAAGTTCAAATTGAGTAGGGGTTTTTGTTTGCGAATTTTACAATATAGAGTTCAATTAGATTTGCATAGCATAACAATGAATTCAAGATAAATAGAAGTGTGATATAGTATTAAAACATAGACACAGAGTACCAGCCTACAATAGCTCTGCATATTTCTATGTCAAACAATATGAAAATGATAGGGCTTCCATACAATGAGGGGGATAGTTTTATCATGGATGAAAAAGGAGAAATGAAAAGTATGAAACAAACAGAAAGAATTGCTGGCTTTGTCTTGCTTGCAATTACAATTTTGTTCGGCATGTTTGGATTGAGTTCCTCAATGCTGTATTTTAGATTAGCGATGGGTTGTATCTTAGGTTACGCTCTTGCTAGAGGCTTTATGGGATTTGCAGGAAGTGTAAATCGTGCCTATAAGGGTGGTTCTACAAAGTTAATGAGAACATTAATGTTTATGTTCTTCGTATCAGCTGCAGTTAGTACAGCAGTATTATATAACGCAGACGTTTCCCAGTTTGACCTTTGGGTAAACCCTATTAACTTAGGCTTAATCGTAGGTGGACTTCTCTTCGGTTTCGGTATGGCTTTTGCGTCATGCTGTGCATCTGGTGTATTAACAGACTTAGTTGCGGCATTTCCTAGAGGTATTGTTACCTTACTATTCTTCTG
>CALBKL010000300.1 GCA_937895985.1 uncultured Solobacterium sp. | reverse complement strand
ATATAAAGAAATTCGAGGTTTGCATGACCTAATCATTCATGATTATGGGCCTGGCGTTAAGATTGGTAGTGCACATGCGGAAGTAGATGCGAAGATGAATATCGTAAAGATTCACGATATTATCGACCAAGCAGAACGTGAAGTTGGAGATACACTACATGTGATGATGACATTGCATATGGATCCAATTGAATATGATAATCCAATTACCAATGCATATTTTGAAGATTTAAAGCGTATTCTTTCACAGATTGATCCAGCAATTACGGTTCATGATTTTAGAACTGTACGAGGCGATGAACATACCAATTTAGTGTTTGATTTGGTGATTCCTTATGGCTTTCATTTAGAAGATGAACAAATCAAAGTAGAGATTGACCATCACTTTGAAAAGTATCCGAATAAGATTTATACTGTTATTACATTCGATCATCCGTATACAGGAGGCTGATATGAAGAAGATAACAATTTGGCATACAAATGATGTACATAGTCAGTTTGAGGATTTCTCTGCAATTGTGCGTTATATTCGTAAACATATAAATTTTGAAAAAGATTTCCTGCTTGATGCAGGAGATTTTTGCGACCAGAAGTCGGTAATGATTAATGGTACCCATGGAGTAGGTGGCATAGAACTGTTAAAGAGTGCTGGGTATGATGCGATGGCAATTGGAAACAATGAATTCTTTGCAGGTATGGAGTATTTAGAGGAAATGACAAATCAAAACTTTCCGTTACTATCCGCAAATCTTTTTCGCCTAAACAAAGAACCTATCTCTGGTGTTTTACCATTTATCACTCTTAAGCGTAATGGTGTACGTGTTTTAATCATTGGTATTTCACCATACTGGGGAGAAAGTCCAGAAAGTACTGCATTTACAGATATGTGCGGTATGAAATTGCTTGAACCAACACCACTTGTACAAAAGATTCTTGAACAAGAGAAGGGCAACTATGATATTTCAATCTTATTATCCCATGGAGGTATTAAGAAAGACCGTGAAATTGCGGAAACAGTGAATGGATTAGATTGCATTATCGGTGGACATTCTCATACGGAAATGGATGAGGCGGAGTATATCAATAGTACTTGGATTCATCAAAGTGGTTGTTGGGCAAAGTATCTTGGTAAATTAACGTTAGAAGTGGATGATGATTATCATGTTGTGTCTGCAAGTGGAGAAAATATTGTGGTGGAGAAAGAAAAAGATCCTCAGATTGAATCTGTGATGGCACAACAAACTGAAATAGCAATCGCAGAACTCAGTAAAGTTCTTTATGTCTTACCACAAGATTTAGAGTTTTCGATTGAACATGAATGCATGGCAATGAACGTACTTGCGGATATGATGTGGAAGACATATCCTTCAGATTTGGCTTTAATCAATCATGGTATTCTTTCGAAGGGAATCTCAAGGGAAGTTACGAAGTTGAATCTATTGGAAGTATCTCCATCTCCATTAAATCTAACAACTGTCGTATGGTCTGGAAAGCAGATTAAAGATGCGATATTAGCATCACAAAAAAATGAGTATATTCATATGACTTCAAATCGTTGGTCTGGTTTCCGCGGTACAGAATTAGGTACAATAGCGGTAAGCTATAACGTGGAAGTAAATTGTGATTCACAAATAATTAAGATTGATGGAATACCACTTGATGAAGAAAAGTGTTATCGTGTTATTACAAGTGACTTTTTACAAAGAGGATCTGGATATGAGATGCTAGGTGAGTCACTAAAAGAAACGAACTTTGCGAAAGAGTATTTTAGAGATCTTTTAGAAATGAAATTAAATGATCTTCAGTTTATAGAATCTGCGCAAGTAATTCGTTTTCATCGAGGTAAACTATGAGGAATTTCTTTTCAAGAAGTAATTTATTACTGATATTAGCATCGATTATCTGGGGTTGTGCGTTTGTGGCACAGAATGTGGGAATGAACTATATAGGTCCATGGACATTCTCGACAATACGTTTTTTGATTGCGGGTTTTTCACTTTTAGCAATCATTCCAATCTTAGATAAGAAGCGTACACATGTCATTCGTCCTAAGACAAAGGAAGAAAAACAGAAGTTATTATTAGGCTCTGTCTTATGTGGTCTTGCCTTATCCATTGGTAGTATCGTACAGCAGATTGCGATGTTGACGGTGCCGGTTGCGAAGGCTGGTTTTCTAACAACGTTATATGTATTGTTTGTGCCAATTATCACGCTGTTATTTGGTAAAAAGATTCCCCTAAAAGTTTGGATTGGTATCGCAATGGCTTTATTTGGATTATACCTCTTAAGCATGGCGGGTAATCTTGCACTCGGGATTGGAGAAATATTCTTGATTCTAGCTGCGTTCTTATTTGCAATACATATTATCATCATTGGTCATTTCAGTACTCGTGTTGATCCAGTTAGATTATCTTGTGGGCAACTATTAATCGGTGGATTTGCGACAGTGATTCCAATGATTGTGATTGAAAAGCCTACAATAGGCG
>CALBKL010000299.1 GCA_937895985.1 uncultured Solobacterium sp. | reverse complement strand
GTTGTATACGTAAGGCAGATGAACATGCATTCATGACATTAAATGCGGTTGAAAAAATTATCGGTAACTATTATCAAAAACCTTTAGAGTGAGCAATCACTCTTTTTTCTTTGATAAAGAAAAGATGTGTATCTTTGAATACACATCCTGTATTTTAAAGAATTTCCATACCAATCGCTTTTTGTACTTGGTTTAGTTTTTTTTCGGCAAGTGCTCTAGCTTTCTTTGCACCACTTGCTAATGTAGTTTCAATTAAATCGCTGTTTAGAATTTCATTATAACGTGTTTGAATTTCTTCTAACTTAGCACATACTGCATCCGCAACTGCTTTCTTGAAGTCTCCATAGCCTTTTCCTTCAAATTCTTTTTCGATATCCTCAAATGAACGTTCATTTGATAGGGAGGAGAGAATCTGCATTAAGTTTGCGATACCAGGTTGATTTTCAGGATCATAGTGAACTTTACCTAGACTGTCTGTAACAGCGGACATTACTTTCTTACGTGCTACCTTAAGATCATCTAATAGATAAATACATCCTTTGTTTGTTTCATCAGATTTAGACATCTTCTTTGTTGGATCACTGAGTGACATAATTCTTGCACCAACTTTAGCGACGAGTGGTTCTGGTACTGTAAAGAGTTTCCCGTAACGATTATTCATTCTTTCTGCAACATCACGTGTTAATTCAACGTGTTGTTTCTGATCTTCTCCAACAGGTACATAGTCAGGGCTATAGAGTAGAATGTCCGCCGCCATTAATGCAGGGTATGTATAAAGACCCCCAGAAAGATTCTTTTCACCCTTAGCTTGTTTGTCTTTGAACTGTGTCATACGGTTTAATTCACCCATATATGTATGACAGCACATGATAAAGCCGAGCTGTGCATGTTCCTTTACATCTGTTTGTAAGAAAATTGTAGCTTTATTTGGATCTAGTCCACATGCAAGATATAGAGCTACACAATCTTTTAAGTTTTTTTGTAATTCCTTTGGGTCTTGTGGAACTGTTATGCAGTGTAAGTTTGCGATGAAGGCAAACATTTCATATTCATTCTGTGACTCTACAAAGTGTCTTAAAGCACCGATATAGTTTCCTAAGTGTAATTGACCAGTTGGCTTAATACCGCTTAACATTCTTTTCATAGTGAATTCTCCTTGAATTTAAAAACGTCTCTTCAATGTAATTGAAGGGACGCATGAGACGATATGCGCGGTACCACCCGACTTATCCAAAAGGATCACTTAATTTGGGATAACGGGCCTCCGGTATTCTATTAATGGAACTCCAAACATACTTTGTTGAAATATCAGTTTACACCAAACACTGATTCTCTAAGAATTCAACGCGTAATCGCATTCCGAATACACGATGATTCTAACATAAAACAATATAATTGATAAGTGCTTTTTATTCTGCATTTGCGATAGCTATTTTTTGCATGGTATACTCGTAAAGGAAACATTATTTTTATAAAGACAATAAAACTTTCATGCATGTTTCAAAAAAAGGGGGGGTCTCTATGTTAGAAATAAGTAATTTAACAAAGAAATATAAGAAGATAGCAGCTGTCGATCAAATTAATTTTACTGTACCTAGTGGTAAGGTTGGTATTTTACTAGGACCTAATGGTGCTGGTAAGTCTACAACTATTAAGAGTATTGCAGGATTATTGCGCTATGAGGGCGAAATAAAGATTAATGGTTTACCATCAAAGTCAATAGACGCAAAGAAGATATTTGCGTATGTACCTGAAATTCCTGCGATGTTTGGGGCATTAACAGTGATGGAACATATTGAATATGTACGTCGTGCATACCGTTCTCAAATTACAGATGAGGAAGTGGAAGCGTTACTTACTCGCTTTGAAATGTCTGATAAGAAGGATAAACTTGGAGATGAATTATCAAAAGGTATGATGCAGAAGGTAAGTATTATTTGTGCATTATGTATTAAACCTGAAGTAATTTTATTTGACGAGCCAATGGTTGGTCTAGATCCAGCAGCCATCAAAGAACTCAAAAAAGTTATCTTCGAAATGAAGGATAGAGGTGTAACGGTTCTTTTAAGTACACATATGCTTGAAATGGTACAAGAGTTATGGGATACGCTATACATTATGGATCATGGGAAAGTGATTGGAACTTACGAAAATGATGGTACACAAAATCAAAATATTGAAGATTTGTTCTTCTCACTTACAGATAAAGAAGATGAGAAGGAGTCAGAAGAATGAATTCCTTATTCTATTTACATAAGCGCATATTCATTAATGGATTTAAGCGTTCAATGCGAAAGCCTGCTTTCGTGTTAATGTTAATCGCTTCGATTGCTTATTTTGCTTTGGTATTATCCGGGTATAAGAGTATTTTTCAAAAAATCGGTATTACAGATGCGTCTGAATATATAGTAATGTTCATGTTGTTACAACTGTATTTAGGTGTTCCGGGACTCATTCAATATTTTAAAAGAAAAGGACTTATATTC
>CALBKL010000298.1 GCA_937895985.1 uncultured Solobacterium sp. | reverse complement strand
CAATAGCTCAGCAACACAAGCCTCTAGAATGCTAGAGTCTTGACGCATATCAATACTTGCAAGATAGAAGCCAAAGATTTCTGTAGCTTGTAATACTTCACTGAAGCTTCCAGTCGTTAAAATTGCATCATCATTTTCGATGAGAGATTTTTTAATTGTAAGTAAATCGTTTTGGAATTGTTCAACTGTTTCATAACAAACTTCATGATTTGTATTTTGTGTGAAGTTGCTATAAGTGTTTTGTAATCTTTCTAGAATATAGTGGAAAGCTTTACGATATGGTTCTTTCTCACGATATACAGATATATCACTAGAAAGGGCAGCCATCTTTTCAACGTCGCTAGAGACATGTGAGATACTGGATGATACTGCATAGTAGAAATACATTTCTTCAATCTTATGAATGTAATAATTAAGGATTACTTCTGCTTGTGTTGTAGCAGAGATTTCTAGCGTTTCTGCAGTAACGAATGGATTGCCATCACGGTCACCACCAATCCACATACCCATTGTAATAGGAGTAGCAGCACTGACATCGATACCGTGTTTAGCAGCTTCCTTACGATATTGGGCAGTCAGAGATGTAATCGCTGGAATCAAAGAAGTATTGTAATAGTCAGTCACATTACGAATTTCATTCTTAACTTTTAACTTCTTTTCACGAATCATATCCGTTTCCATGATTAATTCAATTAAACGGTGAAGGTTATCGTTCCACTTACGCTTATTGATAGAACCTTCTTTACAGTCGCGATCTTTACGTAATAGATGATGGATTTTATTTGTTAAATCCAACATCGATTTACGCTGTACTTGTGTAGGGTGTGCAGTGAGTACTGGTACTACATTCAAGTTCTCTAAGATTTCCTTTGCGTTTTCACTCTTAGAGATAATATTCATTTGCGTAGAAATTTTACCTAGGTAATCTTGGTCAATATTATTTTGTAAGTTAACTTGGTATGCTAGGTCTACATCTTCTGTAATATTGATTAATAAAGGTAAAACAGAGAAATATCGAGATATGATATCTAAGTCTTCATTTGATAATGAAGTGATTAAATCTGTTAATTTATCATATTCATGATTTGCGGATAAAGTTGAGAGCTCATCAATTAGATGGAATTTATCAGGAGGAATCATATTTTGCGTTGCGGTATTCAAAAGATTCTTGAGTATTTGAATTTCTTCTTCAATGGCAGCGATATTATTACTGTTTTCTAACTTCGGTAACATGATGATACCTCCTTTATAACGATAGAATTATAGCATTATT
>CALBKL010000297.1 GCA_937895985.1 uncultured Solobacterium sp. | reverse complement strand
CTCGCTATGACCTAGGACAAGGTAAGAAGTTATCCTTTGAAGAGGGTGTAGATTCATATGTTCCATACGCTGGCTCCTTAAAAGATAACGTTGCAATGACTGTTCTTAAGATTAAGTCTACAATGTGCAACTGTGGCGCATTAACAATTCCTGAATTACAAGATAAAGCGAAACTTACACTTGTTTCCGCAACTTCTATCGTAGAGGGTGGGGCACATGATGTTCAAGTAAAGCACAACGATAATACATATAACAAGTAGTATGTTAAAGGCTCATAAGAGCCTTTTCGTTTTGCCAAAATGAAAACCTATAGATAACTATAGGTTAAAACGATTGATATAAATCTTTCTTTTGGTGTAATAGTTCTTTTATTCTCTTAAAAGTATTTTCTTCACCGTTTATTTGAATGTAGCGAAGTATGCGCTCAAACAGGTTGGCAGTAAGAGGATGGAGATTTTGTTCATCTTTACTATTTAGATAATACTTTAGTGGTGATGATGGTGTATATTGATCTTTCTGATACACTTTACAAGCTGCGATACGATCGCAGATACTTTCAACCACATAGTTTTGTGGCATTTTAATAGGTTGCCATTTACCATCAATCTTATCCCACCAATATTCCCAATGGTGTTTGTTAAGACCTTTGTGATGAAGCCAACCTAATGAATAGCCATTCAGTTCTTTCTCCCTTGTATAAGGTGAACGATAACCTTGATAATATCGAATACTAGGTAATAGTTCTGCGAAAGAATACTTTGATAAATCATGTGTTAAACCTTGTTTGTATAAACCGCATTGAAAACAAAACTTACGTACAAGACTACGATGTTCATGTATTGTTTTTAGATGTCGAAATGTCTTTTGAAGAAATGTTGGATTATTGTTATTTTGTCTCATGTGAATATTTTATTCCATGCAGTGAAAACAGGCAAGATTATGCCCAAAATAGGCTGTAACATGGTAAAATATATGTTAGGAGATTATAGAAAAATGAATCGTCATGACCAAAGAGAAAACGCAATGATCACGGTATATCAATACCTGATTGTTCAACGAGATATTCACGCACTTATCAATGATGTTTTTAAAGTTGATGAAAGTGAAATTGATCCATATTTTATTGATGTCATTAAAACATCAATTGAAAATGAAGAACGCTATCGAGAATATATCAACGCAGTCTTAAAGAAGGGCTGGTCTTATGAACGTTTAGGCCTAATTGAGAAGGCAATCTTATTGAACGGATGTGCTGAGTTTGATTTAAAGAAAACGGAGTCTGCTGTTATTATTGACCAATCTGTTCAGTTAGCAAAACGCTACTGTGACTCTGATACATATAAGTTGGTAAACAGCGTATTAGATGTAATATGAGTAGACGAGTTGTCCCAGTCAGTACTCTTGTAAATTACTTAAAGAAAGTGATGGATGAAAATCCAGTTTTACATGGAGTTATGATTGAAGGGGAAATTTCTAATATTCGTATGCCTTACAGTGGCCACTGGTATTTTTCGCTAAAAGATGATCATGCGACCTTGAAATGTGTAATGTTTTCTTCGGCAAATCAGAAGTTAGGATTTAAGCCTGAAAACGGAGATAAAGTCGTATTAAAAGGTGATGTAAGTGTCTATGTTGTAGATGGTAGTATGCAGATGATTGCGACCAATATGGAACGTAGTGGTATTGGGCAATTATATCAACAGTTTGAATTATTAAAAAAGAAGTTGAGTGATGAAGGTTTATTCGATGCAAGTTTAAAAAAACCTCTACCGATGTATCCGATGAATATCGCTCTTGTAACAGGTAATAATACTGCCGCAAGAGAAGATGCATTAATAACATTAAAGAAACGTTGGCCTATCGCAAAACTCACTGAGTATCCAGCCCCTGTACAAGGTATGGATGCTGCACCAAAAATTATTACAGCTTTACAAGCTGCGGATAATGGTAATCACCAAGTGATTATGTTAGTTCGTGGTGGAGGATCCATTGAAGATCTATGGTGCTTTAATGATGAATCACTTGCACGATATATATATCAGATGAAGACACCAATCGTTACTGGCATTGGCCATGAGATTGACTTTACTTTAGTTGATTTTGTGTCTGACTATCGTGCAAACACTCCAACAGGTGCGGTTGAAGCTGCTGTACCTGATATGCAAGAAGTTTTAGCGACTTTACAAAATTACAGAAGTCGTTTAATGACTGCTATGCGAAATACATTCATGCATGCAAAAAAGCGATTGGTTTATAATGCAAGCCAACCAGTACTTACAAAGCCTGAACGTTTATATCGCGATTCTATTACACGTTTGGATTATTTGGCTGAAAAACTTATGCGTTTTCAAGGGTTACCTATTGATAAACGACATGAACTTAATGATAAGTTTCATCGCTTTTCACAATTGATACGTGAACGTTCTTCAGCACTACATGAAACAATACAAGATGATAAGCAACATTTGTTAATGTACGCAAAACAATGTGTTCAAACTAACAATAATTTACTTGTTCAATATCAATCACAGATGAAACATGCATTAAGTATCACTGCAGATGAAAGAAGAACAAGATTAGAAAAGAATATGTCATTATTAAATGCATATTCACCACTGTTAGTACTAAATCGTGGATATAGCGTTACTTATAAGAATCACAAAGTTGTCAATACAACAGAAAAATTAGATATTGGTGACGAAATTAATATACGTTTGGCTGATGGCACAGTAGGTGCTCTCGTTCAAACAAAGGAGGACAGTCATGCCAACAAAGGATAAGTCATTTGAAGAATCAATGAATCGATTAGAAGAAATTATCAATGATCTTGAAGAGAATGAAAAACCTCTAGATGAAACGATTACTTTATTTGAAGAGGGTCTTCAATTAGTGAAGGCTTGTGATACAAAACTAAAGAATTTTGAAACACAAATTAATGATGTAATTCGTAAAAATGGAGAGAATGACGATGCAAATTGAGTCACTTCTGGAAAATTACATAAACTCTCTTCCAGATAGTACAACAAAATCTGCGATGCTATATTCATTAACCGCTGGAGGTAAACGAATTCGACCACATCTTCTCTATATTGTTTTAAAGGGATACAATGTTAATCCGGAGATTGGTAATCCGTTTGCTTGTGCATTAGAGATGATACATACATACTCTCTTATACACGATGA
>CALBKL010000296.1 GCA_937895985.1 uncultured Solobacterium sp. | reverse complement strand
GGCAGCGTCAGATGTGTATAAGAGACAGGTACGATGATATGCTTGCCAAGCTTTATATGGGAATACAACTGTTGCAGTTGGACATTGTGTAAATATCAAAATGATATTTTCGATTGATTCTTCATGGAAGAAACTTAATTGATTTAGAAATGTTAGGTAATTCTCGGGATAGAAGATATTTGTTAAATTCTCTTGAATCATATGTAGAAGCTGTTGTTTTGTGAATGATGTTTTCATAGGATACCTCAACTCCTATATACAGATGTACGATATAAAATCCCTGGCGCATTGATATCTACTTATTTTCGCTAAAAGCGTGATATAATAACAGCATCTAATGGAGGTACTTAAATGGAACAATTAGAGTTTAAATTTGATACACAGTTGTTGATTGATGGACATGATTTAGATGAAGATGTCATTAATGACTATATTACAGAGAATTTTAGAGGTGACTGCTTATTAGTTGTTGGAGATGATACTTTAATTAAGATCCATTTCCATACAAATGAACCATGGAAGGTACTTGAATATGCACAATCTATCGGTGACATCTACGATGTTGTTGTAGAGAATATGCAACGTCAAGAAGAAGGTTTAAAGGGATAAAAAAACGAGGGTTTCCTCGTTTTTTAATACCCATTTTCATAGAAGAAGTGATCGACTACTGCGGGATAATCTTCTAGATTCATATGCATCTTAGAGTGATGATCAACAAGCCTATCTGCAATATAGCCATGGAGCCATACACCCATACGTAGACTGGTAAAGATATCACAATGATATGCAAGTAGTGCAGTTAACATACCAGTCAGCAAATCACCACTACCAGCTTGAGCCAAGGCTTCATTACCTGTTTGGTTAATATAACATTGTCCGTTTGGGGTAGCAATAATTGTATGTGCTGATTTTAATACAATATATACTTTTAATTCTTTTGCGCACTTTAAGGCATAGTGCAAAGGATTGCGCATGACTTCTTCTTTTTCTAAGTGGAATAAGTCTGCAAATTCTCCGATATGCGGTGTTAGGATAATTGGTGACTTTGCAAAACGTAATTTCCATGTGTTATATCGCAACATGCGTATGCCTTCAGCATCTAATATCAAAGGAGCATGACATTTTTGAATCATCAGATCAAGACATAATTCTTTCTCAAACATTTGTGTAACCCCACTACCAAAAGCAGCTGCACTAACATGTTCAATTGTTGAAGCGAGCTGTTGTTCAACATTATGTGCTGAGAATGGATGGAATACTGGTGTTGTGTGCTTTGTGGCAACAATAGGGTAGATACCATCAATACATCCAACTTCAATATATGGAAAACCCATGGCTTTTGCGCCAGTGATATTTAGGCTGATTGCTCCAGCCATTCCATAAGAACCTCCAACAAGTAAGATCTTTCCACTACTGCCTTTATGTGCAGTTTCTTTTCGTTTCGCAAGATTTTGGAAGAAGAGTGTTTGATGCATCTCTAAAAAACTACTTTGTTTTGGATGTGGTATATCGAGTGGAACAAGTTCTAACTTTTCAAATAGATGATGATACTTTTGTAGTACATGGAAAGGTTTATAACAATCTATCGCAAACGTTACTGTAGAATGTAATGCGAATGAATCATGCATGGCTGAATCACATTCAGCACCAGAATTTATATCGATACTATAGATTGGTTTATTCGCATTCTGTATTTGCTTGAATAGTACACGCATATCTTCTGATAATTTACCATGATATCCAAAACCAAAAATACCATCAATGATAACATCACATTCCTTCAAGCATGTATCTAAGGATGTCAAAGGTTGAATGATTGAAGATGGAACTTGTTTATATGCCTTCATTGCATCAGGATTATTTGGCAGACCATTTACCAATATCAACTTAATCTGAAATTGTTTTAAATTGTCGATAAGCGCAAAACAATCGGCACCATTATTACCACTTCCAGCCAATACTAAAATATTAGATTTAACATCTAAATAAGGTAGCAGATAGGTAGCTAATTTTTTGCCGACAAGATTGATTAAATCAAATGATGAAAGCCCAGATTTTTCTTCAATCTCAAGCATTTCTTTACGACTTACGATCATGTTTCGTATCCTTTACAACCATATATTAACACTTACAGAAATCTATTGTGCAAAATTATAATAAAATTATGATATAATTCGCATAAGCAGTAGAAAAAGGAGGATTTGCTAACATGCCAACAAAGAAAACTGTTAAAGAAGTAGCAGAAGAAGTAGTTGAAAAGAAGGCTACAAAGAAGAAGGCTGCACCAGCAAAGAAAGCTGAAAAGAAAGAAGCTACTGAAAAGAAAGCTACAACTGCAAAGAAAGTTAAGAAGGAAGCACCAGCTGCTAAGACTGTTAAGAAGGAAACTACAAAGAAGAAGGTAGTTAAGAAGACAGCTAAGGCTAAGGTGGAAGATTTAGATTTAAAGACAGTTAAAGATTACGAAGACGCAATCAACTGGAAGAAGGGCGAAGCGAAAGCTTTAGATTGGCTCTATATTGAGTTAAGTGCTGACGCATTATTAACTCAATTTGAAGCAGGTAAGGATAACCTAAAGACAGTTTGCCAAGCATTATACAACTGCATGCTTGAAGGTGACTATTATATCGTTGAACCTACAGAAGATAACTGTGTATTAGGTACAGTTGCTGTACGCTTCTATTGCGATAACTTAAGTCCAGAACGTAAAAAAGTTTCTGAAGTTAATCAATAGTATATAAAGCCGAATCGTAAGATTCGACTTTTATTTTGTAATTATGTATGCATTCACCCAAAGGAATACAATCTCAGATAAACCAGTAATCTTCATCTGTAAGATACAATCAAAGAAACAGAAGATACATGCTGTAAAAAATAATGTCCGATACTGGAAAAATTGAGCTAAATCTTTTATCAGAAATACATAAAGAACTAACGTTGAATATGCAAATAATAGATGCATGTTTTTTATAAACGTTAATTCAATATAAGGAAATATAAGTGTGAGTATCGCACAAAGAAAGAATAAAACTCTAACATATTGCTTGGTCGTATCCTTTAGTTTCCAAAACAGATATATGAGTGAAATCCCACATAAAACTTGGAGAAAGATACGAATTTTAGATTTAGAAAGTAAGACACTGATATTCGTTTCATATCCAGCATAGACAAGCCATAGTATTGTAAATACGAGTGGGATGATAGGGAATATCAAATACTGAATATACTTCTGCTTTCTGTTCATGTTGTTATTATAACAAACTTAGGGGCGATAAATTGGGTTAAACATGTTATAATCTTGTCATTATGAAGAAGAAAGAAATATATATCTTGATCAGTATTATCTTGATTGCAGTATTAGGAATTATTGGTCTCAATATCGCTAAAAATAAAAAACAACCTACAAAGAAGGATGAGCCAACTGCAGAAACAACTCCATCACCTAGTACAGAACCTAGTACTAATGCAGATTCTCTTGGTGTTCCAACAGAAAAGCCAGTTGGAATCTGGGTGGGTATTGTACATCGTGGAAAAGTTGTACAATGGTTCGATTCAGGTATTGATGGAGAATATGTTGTTAAAGGTAATGTAGGTGAAGTACACGTTGAAGTGAAAGATAAGAAGTGGCATGTACGTGAGGTCGATTGTCCAAATCAACTATGCGTAAAAATGGGTTGGGCAGACGAAAATAGCATTATCCCAATCACTTGTCTGCCAAATGAGGTCTTTATTGGTTCGGCAAATCTATTATCTGAATATCTGGGTGTGAAATGAGTATATCTAACACAAAACGTTTTACGGTATTAGCACTCTTAGCTGCTATCGCTATTACGTTAAATATTTTAGAAACTACAATGATACCACCGCTCATGGGTGTCTTCCGTATTGGTCTAGCAAATATTATGGCCTTGGTTGCTTTACGTATGTTAGGTATTAAGGAGATGCTCATCGTAAATACAATGCGTGTATTGATTGGCAATCTTTTGACGGGTACGATATTTGGAAGTGTATTCTGGATTAGTTTAGCGGGTGTAGTACTCTCGAGTTTGATACTGATCTTAATGGATTTATTAAGGTCTTCCTTGATGTTTACTTCCGTTATGAGTTCTATTGGACATTCGCTAGGTCAGGTATTGGTTGTTACATTCTTCTATATGCAACCAGCATTTATCGTTGTGTTACCGTATTTCTTACTATTATCTATTCCAACAGGTTTATTAACTGGATTTGTAGCAACAATTGCTATCCAGCGTGTAAAGCCATTACGTAAGCAAGATTAACTTCTTGCTTTTTATTTGGTATATATAATAAAAAGTCATGCGTGTATGCATGACTTATATCCACTGTAAGCAGCAGGCACAACTGTTCTAAAGTCGAACTATCAATACGCTTTGTGCCTTTAATTAAATTAGTACCTATATCGATATATCCATCGTCATATAAGTAAACTGCATTGAGAAATATATCAATCAGTTTTTCTTTAAAATCATAGTTGCCAGTATCTTGTTTTAGGGTATCTATCCAGAACAGAAATTCATCCCGTTCTATCATAGGTGGCTTGGAGAATTTAAGCTGCTCAACGGAAGTATGGAGTTGTTGTTTCTGTTCTTCTAATTCTTCCATACGTGCTTGTGTAGTTGGAGTGATGATTCCCATTTCAATAGCCTTTACCATGTTGCTTAACGACTTGTTTACTCCATGCAATCTATCTTGTAATACTTTTAACTCTGAATCGTCACTTTGTTGTTTCTTTTGATATTCCATAAATCGGTCAGCAAGTTGGTCGATGTACGTTAAATCATTTAGTTGGTTTAGCAGTTCTGCAACAACTACATTTTCTATCCAATCTTTTTTAGCACGTTTCTTATCGCACTTGTGCTTATTGGCTTTAATACATCTATAGTAATGATATTTCTTGCCAGTCTTACTTACACCATATTCGCCGGTCATAGGACTTCCACAATGTCCACAGAACAATTTACCGGTCAAAAGGTAACGTGCTTCACGGGATCTAGCAGGTGACTTCTTATGTCTATCTTTGATTTCTTGAGCAATCGAAAACATATCTTTACTAATGATAGCAGGCATTCCGTCAGGAACAACATAGTCCATGAATCTGTATGTACCTATGTACTTGTCGTTGCCGATGATATTCTTCAAGGAACTCTTATTCCACGGATTGTTTCTGCTATTCAAAATACCATCGTTATTTAAGCCTTTGATAATATCTTGGATTGATTTACCACTGGTGTATTCATTGAATATCCTACGTACTACCGTGGCTTCAGTTTCGTTGATAATGTAATGATCATCTTCACTTCTTCCATATCCGAAGATTTTTCTTCCAAGTGTTTTTAGCTGCAGTGCACTTTCTCGATTGCCACGTTTGACATTTTCGGAAAGGTTGGCGCTGTAATATTCCGCCATGCTTTCCATTAAGCCCTCCATGATTATTCCCTCTGCACTATCGGATATGTTTTCCATAGCACTGTATATCTTGACGCCATTCTTCTTCAAGCGTGCACGATATATCGCACTATCATATCTGTTACGAGCAAATCTATCTAACTTCCATACGATGATAGCGTTGAAACGTTTGCTTTCACTATCTTTAACCATCTTCTGGAATGATGGTCGATTGTCGGATGTACCCGTTTTCGCTTCATCGATATATTCATTTATTATTTCAAAGCCGTGGGTTTCTGCATATCTCTTACAGTCTCTTAATTGTCCGGTGATAGATTCTTCACGTTGCCCAGATGAAGAAAATCTTGCATATACAACGGCAGGTATAAGTTCTTTCATATTGTTTCCTTTTCTTAAAATGTTATAATGTGAGCCTAGATAGCCGAATGTGGCAGGGGAATAACCATCGAAAGATGGCTATTTTTCGTTATTCTTCATCATCATAACTTGTGATTACAGTACATAGCCTTCCTAATATTTGGAAACGGCTAATTTCATTCGCATATATAGGTTGATACTTTTCGCTTGCAAATACAACGATAATATCTTGTCCGTATTGATAGTATCTACCAATATAAAAATATTCATTATATACATAACAGCCTAATTGCCCATTTTTCAGTGTATCTGTTTTTTCAAAGATCAAATAATCATCTTTGCGTATTCCTACATCTATATTGTTGTCAAAACGTGCAATCGTTCCGAAGTATTCTTTACTTGGATTGAGTTTATCTATAGGCAATGCACAATGGGAATATTCTCTATGTTGTTTGAATAGATCCAGTATAGTTTCGTTAGGTTTATATAAAGGGATGTTGATAATATTCGATGGTAATAAATTGTTGTTTTGCTCGTCCGTTAAGTTACGCATACTGATATTGAAATAATCTGCTAGTGCTTGCATTTTATCTACTCTTGGATAAGAAGCACCATTGTACCAACTAGACACAGTGGATAGTGGAATGTCTAATGCTTTAGATATGTCGGATTGAGATTTTTGTTTGATGTTCATGTAGTGTTTTAGATTCTCTGTAAAGATTTCTCTTGCATTAGTTTTCATAATTATATAAATCTCCCTTGCCTACATATTACAAGTAAATTGCAATAAATTCAAATAAAATAGTAATTTATTACAATTTAACTGTTGACACTACGATTAAAATGGAGTAATGTGTAGTTACAAACAGAAAGGAGAACTGAATAGATGTCAGAAAAAGATGTAAGAATCTCTTACATGGCGGCCAGAAACAACGCAAAACTAAGTAGAGAATCAGCAGCAAAACAACTAAACATCAGTGTATTCACGCTCGCAAACTACGAAACAGGTAAGACTATTCCTGATTGGGATAAGCATTATGCGATGGCAGAGTTGTACAATTTACCACCTGAAATGTTATGTCCACCACAGAAATAGTTTTTATTTGGCAATTTGCTACGATTTAACTGTAGTAAATAGAAAGGAAAGTGGTAAAACATCGAAGAAATTAGACAAGCAGACATTGATTCACTCAACTTCCTTGCACTCAAAGCAATAACTGAAATGAAAAAGAATCCAGAGTACAAGAAACAATTTGAAGAATGGAAAAAGAAAAAGCACCATCCGACCAAAGATAGAGTGCTTTAGTGATGAACGTAAATCATCACTCTTATTCTAACACACAGAAAGAGAGAAAGACAAAATGATTAGATTAAACGCAAAAGGCGACCATGTAGAAGTATCAATCACTGGTAGTGGCGGAGACATCGCTAGAGAGTTACACGCTTTACTTGATTGCATTAAGAACAACGAATCTATGCAAGTCGCTATGATGACTGCAATCGCAGTAGACGCAATTTCCGAAGAAGAACACAAAGAAGATACTGACGGAATGAGCGAATTTTTAAAGAGTGTATTAAGAAAGGGAAACAATCATGAAAACCTCAAGTCTTAGTAGCAACTTATTCAAAGTAGCATTATTCGGTATGTACGCATACATGTTCGTAACAGTGTTCCTACATGTTGTAGGAATCGATTTATAGGAGAAGAAATAATGAACAAATTAAAAGGACTAGCAGCTACATTCCGTTGTAACAACAATAAGAACTTAATTATATCCAACCAGGTTAGCAATCACTTCATGATTACACTTGGCTCTACAAGCGAAGGATATACAACAGTAACAGTACCAAAGGAACAATTCATGCAAGCAATCATTACACTATCAAATGAAATGCATATTGAGAAGGAAGGAGAAGTAAATGAGTGAACAAGATACGTTGTTTATGGACGCAGCTATGCACGCAGACAAACAACAAGAATCAGTCAAAATCAATAGCCTTGAACTAGAGAACGTAAAACGTGTTAAGGCGGTCAAATTAGAGCCTACAAAGAACGGGCTTACAGTGGTTGGTGGAAAGAACAACCAAGGTAAAACAAGCGTACTAGACGCTATTGCGTGGGCTTTAGGTGGTGCAAAATACAAGCCATCGCAAGCACAACGTGAAGGAAGCCTAGTTGAACCACAACTACATATTGAATCTGTCTCTTATACACATCTGACGCTGCCGACGAAGAGG
>CALBKL010000295.1 GCA_937895985.1 uncultured Solobacterium sp. | reverse complement strand
CAATCACAAATACCTGTTGATTTCGTTCGTGAATTCGATATAACAAAAGCTGAATTAAATTCTCTCTTTCTTGATATGATTTTCCAATAAACAAATAACTATGATGAAGATTGAAATCTAAAATAAGTTTTGGTTGTTCAAATAAGTAGTAATCATCTATATAGCCGATGGATAATTCTGTATCAACATCGACTGGAAATAACGGCAAAGGATTTAACCATAATTGTTTAACTTTTTTAGGGTGTAATCTACATATGAAATTTAACACTTGCGTTATCTGGGCTTGCTGATGCTTTTGAAAGGAAGAAGTGGCTTCAATATTTCCTTCTTGGTCTAAGATTTCGATATGCCGAATCGATTCTTTTTTCGCATGTGCGTATCCTGCTATACCATATTGAATTCCTCCTGCATTAGATAAATAGAATTCACCCGGCCTTTGTAAGGAAGCAGCTCTAGCATCATGAAGAAGTTCCATTGAGTCTTGTCGATCTGCGACACGCATACATATACGGAAGTTCGTATTTGCCCAGATTTGATCATTTACAACACCTGCAGGTTTCTGTGTAGCAAGAATTAAATGTATCCCAAGTGATCTACCAACACGAGCAATGACAATCAGTTCTTCTAAAAACTCTGGCCTTTCTCTTTTAAGCTCAGCAAATTCATCTACAACTATCACAAGTTCGGCTAATGAAGGATATTCGGTATTTGATGTAATTGCCTTTCGATATGCGTTTAAGTTAATGATAGGAGATCCATACGTGTTCGATACTTCTTTAAATAGTTTTTCACGATAAGAACATATATTCTTTAATGCATGCAATGACCGTTTCATATCATCAATATCAAGATTTGAAAGATTCCCACAGACATGAGGTAATTGATGGTCTTTTAAGCATAATACAGAGCCTGCTCCACCACCTTTAAAATCAATTAATACAATCTGTAAATCATTAGGTGAAAATGAAATAGCTAAAGATAAAAGTAATGTAGTAATCAGTTCACTTTTTCCACTACCTGTTGTCCCTGCAACGAGACCATGTGGACCATCCTTGCATTCATGTAAATCAAAATAGATTGGTTGATTATATACATCTTTTCCTAAACGTATCTGCATAGACTTTGATATATCATTATTATTCCATCGATCATATATATTTAATTCTTCAATCCTATCAATGTCATAGATGGAAAAGAAAGAGTGATTATTTGATATGGAATTTTGTTTAGTAGATATTTGATATTTTACATCCGCCTTTATCAAATTATTGTATTTATAACATTGATGAAATGTCTTTTTCTCATGATTTCGAACAATGATAGCATCTCCTTCTTTCATCAGAATGTGTGTTGCATTGTAATGTTCAACAGTATCAAATGTAATCCATTCTTTCAATTCACTTAAATACTGATTTGAAATGTTAAACAATACTTTTATTCCATTGAAGTTTTGCGTTTTAATGTTTAATTCTTGTATGGATGATGATATACAACGTGATCCATTGTGATACATATGCGGTATCTTTTTTAGCCAGCTATATGAAACATCATCTTTTGTTTGAATCAAGCATGCAATAAGTACATCTTGATGGCGATATACTGTTGATAAATAGCGAAGAATACAGAAAAGATATTCATCTAAATGCTGTAATACAATATGACATCCACTTTGAAGTTTTAAAATATAAGGTGCATCTAATGTATTTGCATATGCGACAATATCATTTAAACTCTGTTGAAATTTAAAATCACTTTTCTGAAATTGAAACGGTTGTTCAAAAATATAGTTAATTGCACCTTTCGTTTGACCAATTGGAAGATAAATACATTTTGGATAAATCTGCATAAGTAGATGATTATGATTGGCAACTAGTTTCTTTGTAGAGTCATTATAGATTTGATGAATCCTATCAACTTTCATTTTTAATTGTTCAAGATAGGCTTTATACTCTGTATTACGTAGCTGAATCTTTCTCTCGTTTTCTTTTTTCTCGTGTCGTTGTTGTAGTGGATTCCAAAGAATTGTACTTAGTAACATCATACTAGGTAATAAAATCATTGGTAACATATCCAAAACATCTCTACCATTCATATAACCACGATACATAGAGATAGAAGCACCACTCATGGATGCTAAACTCATTGTAATCGCAGGTCCTACAGAAAAGATTACAGAACGTTTCTCGTAATGACTGATATGTTCAGGCTCTTCTACTGTTAATGTATATTCATCTATCAGATCAGGTTGATATATTGTATCTATTTCGTCATATTTGATTGGATTAAGAATTGTTTTCTTAGGGTTAAACAAACTTAAATGACAACTACTATTTGAAGGTTGATTTACAAGAATGAAATCATCTTCAAATTGTATTCGTAGATAATAAGTTTCTAGTAAATCACCTGATTTAAACGAAGATTTATAGATACGTCTTTGATTTAAGTATGCATGTATGGACGTATCAACAATGATTTCCTTTGTATCATAATTGATTGTAATTGCATTTCTATTTAATCGTTCTGTTGAAATGGTTATATCATTCATGACTGTACCAATGACTATCGTATCTTGATACAAATACGACTTGAATTGATTCCATCCTTGATAGAAAGGTATCGCACTAAACTGAATCTCTTGTACTACACAAGATTGTTCACTCTTTAATAAATAAGAAATACCATCTTCTACAACTTGAATGACAACACTATTATCTTTTTGATACAACGTAAAATGAGAACCGAATATGGTATGTTCTACTCGATTCTCGCCAACCAATATCAAACATAGTTCATTTTTATACTCAGCATATAAAATCATTTTCGATTTAACTCAACAACCAATATATGGCAGTGAACAAGGTGCTTTTTATCCTTTGTTTGTATCAATATGTCAGTACCACCCGTCTTCTTTCCTATTACTTCTCCAAATGTATTTACTACAGCAATCTCCTCATTCTTACTTGTATATATTAAATCTTCTACTGTATATCCTTCTGGAAGTCCAGATACTTGTATACCCGTACTAATACCAACACCAGTAATTAAAGAATAGTCTTTGAGTGTGATTCTCTTTTTCACTTGTATTGGATCAACTGTTGGAGCTTTTTCTCTATCCTCACAACTACAATGATCAACACTCATCCAGTTTTCATATGTAACTTTTCCTTTTGGAAATAATGGTGCATTCGATTCATTTAGAATCGGAATGTTTTTACCAAAACCAAATCTTCCAGCAAGACTATTAGAGCTATTTAGTTTTAAATTACATAACCAATACGCATTTAATTCTGTACATACTTTAATAGCAGGATTTCCTTCTGATAACTCTTCTACAAGGTCTGGCTGTATATCTATATCGTAT
>CALBKL010000294.1 GCA_937895985.1 uncultured Solobacterium sp. | reverse complement strand
CAGTATGTTCTACATACTTTAATGAATCTCTAAAATCTATATTACAATTTCTTGTGATGAGTCCATTTATGGCAATGGCAGTTATTTGTATTATTTCCATCATAATCATAGGTGTATCATTACAACTTTCTAATAAGTTATATGCAAGAAGAGATTTTTAAATGAATAAAAGTAATTGACAAAAGTAACTGACTATCATACTATTTCAACATAACAAACCGATGATTGGGAAATCAAACATACAAAAGCAACTTCTAGAGAGCGGGGATGGTGGAAACCTGCAGGCATGCGGTATGCAAATGGACCCATGAGGGCTTAAGGAACGCTTATGCAAGTATTTAAGACGCAATGTCAGCGTTAAAGGACAGAGAATGTGATTGCATTTTCAAAGAGAGAATAGTCAAAAGACTATTAAAAAAGGTGGTACCGCAGGTTAACGCTTGTCCTTTTATGGGCAGGCGTTTTTGTATGTTATGACTGAAAATGCAGAGAGAAGGAGGATATATCACATGAAAAAGTTAGTACAGGTAATTTGTGTTTTACTATGCAGTATGATGATTGGGTGTTCTTTACCCTCTGCATCAAAAAAGGATGCGAAAAAGTATGTGATCGTAAAGCAATTAGATCACGCATCCATTGATGAAATTGCAGTCGCAATTGAAAATGAATTGAAAGAGTTAGATGAAACAGCAGATGTAGAAAACTATTCTGGTCAAAATGATCAATCTACATTGATGCAAATTGGCAAGCAAGCAGTAACAGATGGAGCAGATGTGATTATCCCAATTGGTACACTAGCAGCACAAACAATGGTTGTGGCAAGTGAGGATACAGAGATACCAGTAGTTTACGCTACGATTAGTGATCCAGAAGCAGCTTCACTAACAGGAATTGATCGAGTAACAGGTACTTCTGATGCACTAAACACAAAGCAATTTGTTGATATGATGTTAAAACAAAATCCAAACTTACAGACAGTTGGTTTACTCTATTCAAATTCAGAAGCAAACTCACAAAAGCCAATTGCAGAAGTAAAGAAGATCTTAGATGAAAAGAAAATTAAATATATCGAAGCAACCGCAAATACTAGTCAAGAAGTAATCGCTGCCGCATCATCTCTTATCGCAAGTAAAGTAGATGCAGTATTTACACCAACAGATAACGTGATTATGTCTTCTGAACTTGCTATCTATGAATCATTTATGAATGCGAATATCCCACATTATGCAGGAGCAGATTCCTTTGTAAGATCAGGTGCATTTGCGACTTGTGGAGTGAATTATACAGATGCTGGTATTAAGACAGCTAAGCTTGCCTACGAAGTATTACAGCCAGGATTTAAAAAGACAGAAGAATTTATCACACTAGATGGTGGAATTATCACTGTAAATACAGAAGTAGCGGAGAAGTTAGGTGTAAACCCAGATATCTTCGCAGATTTTGGCCAAGTAGTAACAGTTGAAACAACTGGAAAGTAAGGGATACTATGCTAAGTATTTTTCAAACTACTTTAGAACTAGGTGCTTTATATGCATTTGTATCAATCGCGTTATTTATTAGTTATCGACTTTTGGATATCGCTGATTTAACAACAGATGGAAGCTTTGTCCTAGGTATGGCGATATCTGTATCTTGTGCATTTGCAGGTCATCCAATCCTTGGTATCTTATTAGGTATGCTTGCAGGTGGTGCTGCAGGTTATATTACAGCCTTTTTACAAACACGTATGGGTGTTCCATCTATTATTTCAGGAATCATTACAAGCACAGGATTATACACAGTTAATCTATTTGTCATGGGATGGTCAAGCCAAATATCACTCTTAAAACAAACAACAGTATTTTCGATGTTAAAGAAAACAAATATTGGTGGCAGTTGGTATGCTAGCATATTCGTGATTGTTTTATTAGTTGTATGCATGATTCTATTACGTTTATTCTTATCAACTAGACTAGGACTATCACTGCGTGCAACAGGAGATAATCGTGCGATGGTAACAGCGTCTAGTGTAAATGTCAAAAATATGATTACGCTTGGATTAGTGATGGCTAATATGCTAGTTGGTTTAAGTGGGGCACTCGTAGGGCAGTTCAATAAGACAAGCGATATCAACGCAGGTACTGGGATTGTGGTGGTTGGACTAGCTTGCTTGATTATTGGTGAATCACTAATACATGGTAGAAAATCATTATCACGAAATTTAACAGCATGTTTTGTTGGTAATGTTGTATATCGAATGATTTATGCGGTTATATTGCAGACAAAGATTATCAACGTGCAATCATTAAAACTAGTGACAGCTTTGATTGTCGCACTTGCAGTAGCAGCACCGACAATCAAAAAAGAACTTTCTTTTCATATAAGAAAGGGGAAATAACAAATGTTAGATATACAAAATCTTTCAGTTACATTTAATGCAGGAAGTATCGATGAAAAAAATGTACTTCATGATTTGAATTTACATGTTGAAACAGGTGAATTCATTTGTATCATTGGCTCAAACGGAGCAGGTAAATCCACCATTTTAAATACCATTGCTGGTAGTATTATCTCAGATAAAGGTAAGATTCTTCTGGATGATACTGATATCACTTATGTCAAAGAGTATCAACGAGCAAGTTATATTGGACGATTATTTCAAGACCCACTAAAGGGTACTGCGCCAAATATGACAATCGAAGAAAATCTAGCACTTGCATGTCTAAGTGCAAAGGAAAAGAAATCACCATTTTCTTGGATTACAAACAAAGAACGCGAACTATTCAAGGAACAGTTAAAAATGCTTGATATGGGTCTAGAAGACCGTATGAATACACCGGTAGGAAATCTTTCTGGAGGTCAACGCCAGGCTCTAACATTACTAATGGCAACGATTGTACCACCAAAGTTATTACTATTAGATGAACATACGGCAGCACTAGATCCAAAGGCAGCCGCAAAGATCATGCAACTTACTCAAGAAATTGTTCGTAAGCATCATATTACATGTTTAATGGTAACTCACCAGATGCAGCAGGCCTTAGAAGTTGGTGACCGCACAATTATGATGAATGACGGACATATCGTAATAGACATCAAAGGCAAGCAAAGAGAGAACATGTCAGTTTATGATTTAATGGAAAGTTTCCATGCCAATACAGGAAGTAATCTAGCAGATGATCGTATCCTACTTGCAAAATAATGTAGGTAGAAAATAGTTAAAATAACGCAATAGGAAAAGACAGCAGAGAATGATATCTTTGCTGTTTTAATTTTTAGACTAAATATATTTTGAAGGTTTGAAGATGGTGGGTTAACTATTTTATGCATGTATGTAGAATATTAACTTTTTGCAAGGTTTCTAATTTAAGAATTTTTTATAT
>CALBKL010000293.1 GCA_937895985.1 uncultured Solobacterium sp. | reverse complement strand
CGGATTTTTCTAAAACCCCAAGTTATTTTACATTAGGCTTTTTTTCTTATAACAATTCTTTTAGTTTATCAATAACTTCTGTAACAGGAACTTCTGTTGAGTCACCAGTGCGAGATTTTAATTCGACCTTACCATCTGCTACACCACGACCAACTGTAATTCTAAATGGAATACCAATCAATTCCATATCCTTAAACTTAACACCTGGACGTTCATCGCGGTTATCAAGTACTACTTCAATGCCTTGTGCTTGTAATGCATCGTGTAGTTCATTTCCAATACGAACTTGTTCTTCATCCTTCATGGAAATGATTACAATAGCTACTTGGAAAGGTGCTAAATCTTTTGGCCAATTAATACCGTTATCATCGGCATTTTGTTCTGCTAGGGCAGCCATTGCACGAGCAGGGCCAATACCATAGGAACCCATCCATACATACTGTAACTGATTATTTTGGTCTAGATACTGTAAGTCTAACGCCTTAGAATATTTTGTACCAAGTTTGAATGTATTACCAACTTCAATACCATGTGCGAAGTGTACAACTCCTTCACCATTTGGATTTTTATCTCCTTCTTGGATATTTCTTAAATCTCCATGTCCAGTAAGAGTGAAATCTTTTTGGTTTACTCCTGTGTAGTGGTAACCAGTTTTATTTGCACCTACCACAAAGTTATACATGTATAGTACTTCTTCATCTGCGTAAAGAGGGCATTGAATGTTGACTGGACCAGCAAAACCAATTTCAGCATTAGTCGCTGCCATAACCATTGCAGGATCCGCAAGTTCAACAGAGTTAGCCTCTAATAGTTTACGTAGTTTTGTTTCATTAACATCACGATCACCACGTACCATAACAGCTACTGCTTTGCCGTCAACGTTATAGATTAACGTCTTAACGAACTTCTTTAGGAAGTCCGTCACTTCTTCGATTGTACGTGAATGCGGTGTTTCGACTAGAGTGAGAGTTTCTAATGTGTCTTCTTTCGGTGCAATCTCTGGAACACAAGGTGCGACTTCGATATTGCTTGCAAAACTATCATCATCACTTAATACAAGGATATCTTCACCAAGTGGAGTAATAGCCTGGAATTCTTCTGACAATAAGCCACCCATGACACCTGTATCTGCACGAACAATACGATAATCTAAGTGAAGACGATTCATGATGTTCTTATATGCATTAAATTGTTTTGCATAAGATATATCTAATCCAGCTTCATCTTTATCAAATGTGTAGGAGTCCTTCATTGTAAATTCACGCACTCGAATCAAGCCATAACGTGGACGCGGTTCATCACGGAACTTTGTTTGAATTTGATAGAGAGAAAATGGCATATCTTTGTAGGAACGTATCTGCATCTTAGCAGCCATCGCAAATAATTCTTCATGTGTTGGACCTAGTACATAAGGAACACCTTTACGATCTTCTAATGAAAACATTCCTTTGCCAAAACCAGCACGTCTTCCAGAAGATACATAAACTTCCTCAGGAATCAATGAAGGCATTGATAATTCTTGGCAATCTATCTTATTCATTTCATCACGGATAATTGCGTAAATCTTAGATAAAACACGATTACCCATTGGTAACATCATATACACACCAGCCGAACTCTTCTTAATCA
>CALBKL010000292.1 GCA_937895985.1 uncultured Solobacterium sp. | reverse complement strand
TTCCAGAAAAATTAACACTTCTTCGAAAGCATTACGGTCTTTCACAGGGTGATGTAGCAACAAAAATCAATGTGAAGTTTACCGATTATATGAATTGGGAAAATGGTAACAGTATCCCATCAATATCAAATATTCGTAAGTTATCTATGTTGTTTGGTATTCCGGTTGAATCTTTTATTGATAATCGCAAGGTAATTGAATTACCTGAGGTAAAGGTAGTACCACCGGTACAACCAGAGTCAAAACCAGAACCAGAACAAAAACTAGATGAAACATTACAGACGGGAACAATTCATACACAACGAGTTAATTCTGTTAAGAATGACTTAGGTAGTACACGTGTAATGGATGCAGGCAAGATTAAGACGGCCGCAAAGGCTATGGACACAAACCAGCCTAAAAAACAAGATAATCAAAAGAATCGTAAAAAGATCTCTTATGCGATTATCGCTGGATGCTTGGTTGCGGTTATCGCAGTTATTGCAATTATCCTACGTTTTACAACTGGTGGTGGAAAGTCAAATTTCACTGTAGAAGTTTCTGAACTAAACCGTATCGCAGAAGGCGATACCTATACATTATTTATCAATAAGAATAATGCTTTAGAAGTGTATGGTGATTTCCAGTATAAGAATGAATTCCAAGATGTTGTACAGGTTAGTGCGTACGGAAGTCATGCGGTTGGTCTTAAGAAAGATGGTACAGTCGTAACAACTGATAAGAATGAGGAAGTTGCGAAGTGGAAAAATATTCAAGCAATCGCGGCGGGTAAAGACCATACGGTTGGTCTAACTAGTGATGGTAAAGTTCTTTGTGCAGGTAGTGAACTTGCATGTCAGGTTAGTGATTGGACAGATGTAGAGAGTATCTACGCTGGTGATGATGTCACATTTGCGATTGTAAATGGACAGGTGAAGGTGTCAGGTAACTCTGCAAACTTTAGTTCTATTAGTGATGCAAAGAAGTTAGCTGTTGGAGAATCACAAGTACTTGTTTTAAAGAAAGATGGCAGTGTTTCTGCTGTATCCCTAAAGGGAAACAGTACAAGTGATGTGTCTAGTTGGACAAAGATTTCATCCATTGCAGTTGGTAAAAACTATGTAGTTGGTGTACATGAAGATGGTACGGTGAGTGTTGCTTCAGATGATAAAGATTTAAAGGAAGCTGTTGAAACTTGGACAGATGTGAAGTATATCGCAGCCTACGATGATACACTCGTTGCGTTCAATCGTTCTGGTAAGATGTATGGTTATGGTGATAACTCTAGTAACCAGTATGATAATTCGTTCAAGACAGATGCTAAGAAACTATCACAAGTAAAGAACATTACATTCACAGTTACAACAGCGAATGTAAATATCGCTTGGGATCCAGTAGAAAATGCGGATTACTATGAATTAACAATTAATACAAATCCAATTACAGAACATAAGAATATTATTTCGAATAGTGATAGTATCGCATCCTCATCTTTAAAGGATGGAGAGACATACGTTGTAACAATCACGGCACATTCCAAGAAGGAAGATAAGTATAAGACAAGTGAGAAGACATCTATCAACTTTGCCTATAATGCAAAGACAGTACAGCTCAACTCACCAACAGATATTACTGCGACAGGATTGCAGAATGCATGGCACTTTGCGTGGTCACCAGTAGAGAATGCGGATAAGTATAATATCTCAATCGATGGAACAGTAGCGGCATCAAATGTTGATGGAACATCCGTTACAATTGATGGTATCTCATTTGCGGAAGGTTCCGAGCATGAGATTAGTATTACAGCACTCTCATCTAACCCTGCATACACTGAAAGTGTGCCAACGAAGGCAAAGATGAAGTATACTATCAGCAAAGGTAAGATTAAGGTTAATCTTGAAAAGCCAGATGGTAGTGGCGCTGGTTCTAAGACATATGAACTCAATGTAGGTTCATACTATGTTCAAAATATTATCAAACCTAGTGATATTCCAAATGGATATAAACTACCGCAAGAACCAGTTTCTGCGGAAGTTATGAATGGTCAGACGACAGAAGTAACGATTAAATTAGAAGCAAACTAAGGCAAGGAGAAACACATGGACAGACTTTGGTATTATACAAAACGAGGTAGCACAGAAAAATTTGGCCCATTTACAGATGCGGAATTAGTGCAGTTCATCAAACAAGAAATTCTTTGCAAGGATGATTATATCTGGATGCCAGATTTGAAGAATTGGTTGGAAATATCAAATTCAATCTATGCAATCTATTTACCAGCTTCAGATACAACAGTAGAAATATAAAAAAAGAATGTATTTGTAGGAAAGTCCTATAAATACATTCTTTTTGTATACATGCATTATTTTCTACGAATGCTTTGAAGTGTTGTTGTACCAATGATTGTACCAAGACTAAGTGCGACAAGAGATAGAATACAATCAAATGCTTGTACTTCTGCTAGTCGGATATTGCCAGTTACTAGTGATGCGATCATATAGTGGAACATGTCTCCGGGAATCAATGGAATAATGGATGGGTAGATAAAGTAAGCAGTAGGAACCTGAAGCTTACGAGACATAAATTCACCGTAAAGCGAAGCAGCAAGTGCAGAAATTAAAATGATGACAAAACGATTATCTAGAAAACTAGAAAGTGAGATATTTACTAAGCGCACTAAGAATCCACCAAGACCTGCATATAGTAATTTATCTTTGCCATGAATCCCAAAGGTAACACTAAAAGCTAGTGAAGCAATAAAGGAAAATAGTAGAATCAATATGTTGTTTACCATGCGCCTGTACCTCCCATTAGAATTACAGCAAAGTACATGCCAGCTGCTAAAGAGGCACTTTCTAAGAAAACATTTAGTAATTGTAGGATACCATTGAACTCATGGCCACAGATTAAATTACGAAATGCATTGACTAAAGGGATACCTGGAATCATGAGTAAGCTGATAGAAATCAAAGTCCACTGTGTATCTGCAATCAATCCTACTCTAACTAATAGAAAGGATAGAATTGTGCCTAAGAACATACTAATAATATTGTTAATAATTTTTTCAGTACGTAGTTTAGAAAGTCCAAGGTTTATCCAGTATAGACAAAATGAAACAAGTGCAGTCGCTATCATATCAGTTGGTTTACCACCTAGAATAAAACAAACACAAGTGATGGCAAGTACTTGGCATAATAGAGTTGTTACAACACTATACTTCTTTACGTTTTGAGCTTGATCTAGTATATTCTGCAGTTGTTCAGCAGGGATAGGGTGATTACTAACTTGGTGCATAATATTGTTTAAAATACGTAACTTTTCCAAGTTGATAGATATTGTAGAAATATCTAACTGCTTCATATATGTATTTCCATCAGTACCACGGAAACAAATACTTACATACTGATGTGTCATAACAGTGCTAAGTTCAGTTAACTGATACGCATCTGCATTCTTTTCGATGGCATACTCTACATGTTCAAGGGTTGAACCGTTCGATAGTAGTGCATGTGCTAGTTTTGTCAGATAATTTAATATCTGTTCCATTTCTAAACGAGTATTCATCATGTTCTCCTTATTTGGCTTATAGTATATATTCAACAATCACCCATTAGCAATAAGAAGTTTAGAGATAGTAATTTCAAGGGTTGAGATGAAACGATGTTATAGTAAAATGGGGTGATAAATATGAAAGAAAAGGTTGGTTCAGTTTATTCAATTGCACAGGATAATCCATGGGTGACAAGCTGTACTGTCTCAAAAGAAGTAATGAGTCAGGTCAGTTATTACTCACTTGCGGAGAATACAGATATCAGTGCAGAAATCTACCCATATTACAAATTGATCTATGTTCATACAGGAAGAGCAATCGTCTATACAAACGACGATGAGAAAGCTGTTAATGTCGGTGAAGCAATTATCGCACATATTAATATCCCTGTAGGAATCAAAACAGATCAAGGAACCATTTATACTGAAATCATGATAGGAGAAAATAGTATGATGAACAGCGCAGTAAAACCAGGTGAAGTATTTGGCTTAAAGGATTTAGTACCATATCAAGACGGTAAGATTGTAAACATGGATGTTGCACACAACGAAAAGATGAAGTTTGTTGTGATGGCATTCGATGCAGGAACAGGCTTATCTGAACACGCAGCACCAGGCGAAGCACTAGTATTTGCGTTAGATGGTAGTGCAACAATTATCTATGAAGGTGTAGCACATGAAATTCATGCTGGCGAACAATTCTGCTTTGCAAAGGGTGGCTTACACGCAGTAAAAGCAAACGAAAAGTTCAAGATGGCTTTATTATTAACTTTATAAGAATAGTAAAATGTCTCTGTGATAGAGGCATTTTTATTTTTGAAAAAAAGAAAACTGTACTTTCTATTATAGAAATACAGAAAGTACAGTGAGGAAGAAACCTACAAATATAAACCAACCTAATAGATAACCCTTAAGATAATGCTTGCATAATGCAACATATTCACGAATCATTGCGCTAGGCCAGAAGTAGAGTGCAATAGGAGCGCCGATACCAATTGCTGGAATATCTAATGATCGACAAAGGAGTAATGCACGATAGACGTGAAAGTTGGAAGTGACTACCGCAATACGCATTCGACCACCTCTACGCTTGATAATTTCATAGGAATTACGCATGTTTTCAAATGTATTAACACTCTTATCTTCCATGATAATTTGATGATTCTTAATCCCTTTATCAATTAGGTATGTACGCATGGCTTCCGCTTCAGATACCTTTTCATCAGCACCTTGACCACCAGAGACAACAATATAACAAGATGATACTGATTTGTTAAACACACGAATTGCTTTATCAAGACGATTTGCAAGAATCTTCGTTGGTCTTAATCCATCGATTAATCCAGCACCTAGAACAACGATATAGTCAAAATCAACATGTCTTGGAAGCACTTGAATAAATACGGAATAAAACATAAATGCGACGAATACAAGTGAGATATATAAGACGCTAAATCCAAATCCCATTTTAAGCAGAGTTGGAAAATCTTGTATTAGATGAATCGAATGATCTATATAGTTGTTAACAGCCACTATCATTGAAGTTATGAAATAAAATTCGCCAACTAAGATAAAGATTCCAAACGCTATGGATAGGAAACTTGTAATATGAAACCCTTCCTTAAGAAGCATCTGTACACTATTTACCATCAATAAGAATGGAATGATAAATATCAAGAACATAAAGGTGGTGACAAATATACTTGAATATATAGTCGCAATCCTGGATATACCAGAATACTGCACAGAGAAAACAAAGAGTGCAAATAGTAGAATTAATAAAAATACTGCATTCCGAAAACGTCTAGAATCCTTGAAAAAGGAGTATAAGAATATCACAAGTGATACAATCACTAGGAATTCTGGTGTAAGAATGTAATTCATGAATGTAAACATGGGAAAATAGTAACACGAATAAGTGGATGTGAGAATATGAATTATCAACATATATAGTAGGAAATAATATGAAAGATATCATAGTCATATGCGAATAAGTTGCTTTTGAAGACCATGTTGATAGTTTGTTTGGATTGGAATATAATATGTTTGTAAGGTGTAATGATTTTAAATTGAGTACATTGTTTCTATTTCATTTATTTGTATTTATGAAAGTGAATACATATAAATACGTTAAAACAATGAGTTTAATTTAATCTAATTAGGTCTACAGTTTTTGTATAAGATATTGATGATTACACCTTCATATCATTTTGGAAAGGAAGAGATAGGAGGTTTTTTTGTGTTTGGTCAAGAGACAATCAACATTATCCAAAATATAATTGGATATACATTCAAGAATCAAGAATTACTAAAGCAGGCTTTTACTCGTCGTTCTTACAGTATGGAAAACGGTGGTGAAAACAACGAAATCTTAGAGTTTATTGGGGATGCGGCACTAAATTTGGTGGCGGTAAAAATTCTTAGAGAAGAGTTTGGTTATTTTAACAAGAAGAAACAACAAAATCCTAACTATTATTATCTATGGGAGACTTATGAGAGTACTTTCTCCTCCGATAAGGATGAAGGTCAATTAACAGAGATTAAGAAAAGGATAGTGAGGAAATCAACTCTTGCGGATGCAATCGATGATCTTGAATTACAGACCTACTTAATTATGGGTAGAGGTGACAGAAAGAAGCATGTCGAACAATCTAATTCAACAAAAGAAGATTTGTTTGAAGCAATCATTGGTGCAATAGCACTTGATACAAGCTGGGATATCAAGACAATTCAGGAAGTTGTGGAGAACATCATTGATATCGATGATATAATCGGTTCTGATGAAGATAGTTATATTGACATGATTCAAAAATGGTCTTTAAAACAATATGATGTATTACCTGATTATTCAGTTTGCAAATATTTATCCAACGAAATAAACAGAGGGGCTCCGGATTGGGCTAGCCCCAATTCAATGTGGACTCTTATGCATTCTTCGAAAAGAGGAGAATTTGATTCAAATACAAAATATGCAAGTTTACTTGCATTAGAGGATATTCCGTGTTGGTTTATTGGTTATGGGCATTCCAAAAATATGGCAAGAGAAGAAGCTTCTAGACTTGCCTATGAGTATTTAGATGAACATGGTTTATTGTGGACTATTCAAGATGAGATTGAGAATCCATGTAAGAAAATGGCTGTCAATCAACTTGAGATACTTGCTAGAAGAGGTTATTTTTCTCTTCCGACATATGATTTTTATGAAGAATATGATGAGGATGGGAACCCCATTTGGAGATGCGAATGTCATATAAGCGAAGAGGATATTTATTATTGGTCAACTGCATCCTCTAAAAAGGATGCGAAAAAGGATGCCGCATGGGGAATGCTAAAACATGTATTGGACATGGAGGAGAACTAAGTTATGAGTAAGTGGTGCTTCAATTATGAATCTGGTGAGTATGAAGAAATTGATAGAGATGGATTTAGTATTTCGCAAGGAGGATACGTGTTTAATTGGGATGACTCAGAGTTTAGACGTGAGGAAGAAGAATTCAATCGTTGGGGATTTTATCACTCCATTTGGGGTGATGAAGACGATTAATCACCATTTTCAAGATACAATGCCTTTTAAGCTTCCTAGAATTACGCTATAATCAAATAAACTGTTGATCGGAAATAGTACTACAATATACCGGCATAAAGAGAGAAGTACATTTGGTGAGAGTGCTTTGGCAGATGGTGTTGATGGGAATGCCTCCGAGAGGGTCTTCTTGATATGTAGAGAAGAACGTTGCACTAATGTTATCAGTGAAATTCTAAAGAGTGGATACGCATAGCGTCTTTTTAAGAAAGACGCTTTTTTAACAGGAGGAAGAATATGATCAGACTGTATAATACAAAGACTTTACAAATCGAAGAGTTCAAACCAATTCACGAGGGACATGTGGACATGTATGTGTGTGGACCAACTGTGTATAACTATGCACATATCGGTAATGCACGACCAATGATTGTGTTTGATGTGTTGAAGCGTTTATTTGAAGCAGAAGGATATAGCGTTACGTATGTATCTAACTTTACAGATGTTGATGACAAGATCATTAAGAAAGCTGCTGAAGAAAATACAACAGAAGCAGTGATTGCACAGCGTTACATTGATGCGTATCAGGAAGTACGTACTTTACTGAATACAGAACTTCCTGATATTACACCACGTGTTACAGAAACAATGGATAAGATTATTGAATTCATTGACAAACTTGTAAAGACAGGTCATGCCTATGAAGCAAATGGGGATGTATATTTCTCTGTTGAATCTGTACCAACGTATGGTGAGATTTCTCATCAGCACTTGGACCAACTAGAGGCTGGTGCACGTATTGAAACAAATGACCAAAAGAAAAATCCATATGATTTTGCGCTATGGAAGAAGACAGATATGGGTATCAAGTGGAATTCTCCATGGGGAGAAGGTCGTCCAGGTTGGCATACGGAATGTGTTGTCATGATCAATGACAATATCGGTGATTGCATTGATATTCATGGTGGTGGTATGGACTTGAAGTTTCCTCACCACGAAAATGAAGCAGCTCAACAAGAAGCTATGCATGGCAATACACTCGCTAACTATTGGGTGCATAATGCCATGGTAAATATCGATGGACAGAAGATGTCTAAGTCATTAGGTAATACAATGTGGGCAAAGGATGTTGTGTTATCTTTAGGTACAAATCTAACAAGATGGTTAGTATCTTCAGTACATTATCGTAAGGAATTAAACTTCTCTGATGAGACAATCGAAACTGCTCGCAAGGAATTAGATAAGGTGTTAACACCACTCAAGCAGGCATATATCAAAGCTGCACTTGCGGATTATGTCATGGGTGATGATTATGACAAGGAATCTTATCGTGCATTCTTGGATTGTCTGGATGATGATATGAATACACCAAATGCGTATGCAGTTATCTTTGAAACTGTGAAGAAGTTAAATCAAATTTTACGTCAAAGAGAAATTAACTTTACACAGTTAGCTCTCTACAGCAACGCTGTGGAAAAGATGTTGAATGTATTGGGTATTGTTGTGGATAAACCGGTGATAGGTGAAACTGAGAAAGAATTATTTGCGAAGTGGAATCAAGCTAAGGCAGATAAAGACTTCGATAGTGCGGATAAATACCGTAATGAATTAGTGGAAAAGGGCTTATTGTAATGAACCCATTAGAATGTAATGGTAGAACACTAGCCTTTCTTGGTGATGCGGTTTGGTCTCTTGCGGTACGTGACTTCTTGGTTCAAGAAGGACAAGGCAAAGGAAAGATGCTACAAAAGTTAAGTATTTCTTATGTTTCCGCAAAATCACAAGCAAGATTCTATTCGCTTCTTCACGAAGAAAACTTCTTTACCGAAGAGGAAGAAGCGACGTATCACCGTGGACGCAATGGTAATACAGGTAGTGTTCCAAACAATACAGATGTTGTGACATATCGTATGTCGACAGGATTTGAGGCAATCTTAGGTGCTTTATATCTTGAGAATAATCAAGAAAGAATAAGACAGATTTGGGACAAAGTACGGACACTTTAGGGAGGACTTCTATGGCACAATTTGTGTACGGGAAAAATGTTGTAAAACAGATGTTGATGGATAACTCCAAGATCAAACAAATTTACATGTCAGTAGACGATAGAGATGTAGAACAGTTGGCTAGAAAACAACGAGTACAACTCAAAAGAGTGGATAAGAAGACATTAACCCAGATGACAAAGACAGACCGTCATCAAGGTGTTGTGGCTGAAGTTGATCCATATCGTCTATATAGTGTAGATGAAATCGTGCAGAGTGTTTCCGAGGATGGTAAGGGTCTTATCATCATGTTAGATGAATTAGAAGATCCACATAACTTGGGAGCGATATTACGTACAGCCGATGCGATCGGTGCTACTGGTGTCATCTTTAAGAAGACCAATGCAGTAGGCTTAACGCCTACCGTTGCGAAGGTTAGTGCTGGCGCAATTGATACAGTGAAATGTGCTTCTGTAACCAATCTTTCCAGAACGCTAGAAGACCTACAGAAAAAAGGTTGGTGGGCTGTTGGAACGGATATGGATGGACAGGACTATCGTTCTGTAAAGTATGATTTCAATACTGTATTGATTATTGGAAATGAAGGTAAGGGTATCTCAAGACTCCTGCGTGAGAAGTGTGACTTTGTGGTATCACTACCAATGAGAGGAAAGATTGAATCGTTGAATGCGGCGGTATCTGCTGGTATTCTAATGTATTCGATTTACAACATGCGTTTCCCACTATAGGGGGAGTGTTGTATGGAGAAGGACAATCCGAGTGAACTATTATATATGTGTAGAATGGGTGATGCGCATGCGCAATATCGCTTATTTGCACAGTATGAAGGTTTACTTACATCGCTGGTGAATCAAACGATACAGGTGTATCCGCCAGTGAAGAACTATAAAGATGATTTATTGCAAGAAGCACGTCTTGGTTTACTTGTAGCGATACATTGTTATCGGGAAGATAATCAAGCTAGTTTTAAGACCTTCTTGTGCATCATCGCAAAGAGAAGAGTTTGGAATGTCCTACGACAGCTTTCAACAATCGGAAGAAATGAAGGTGCAGATGTAATGGCGTTAGATGCGATGATGAATGAAGATGAAACATTCTATGATGTTGTGGAACAACAAAATAAGATGTTTAATCCAGAGTATTATTACCAGTATGTCGATGCATTTAAACAAATGACACAAGGTATCATGTCGCTATCTCATCGGGAGGTAGATGTTATGCGTTCTTGGTATGATGGGGATTGTTATGAAGAAGCAGCCCGGAATCAGAACTGTACTGTAAAGGCATATGATGGTCGTTTGCAGAGAGTACGAGCCAAAATTAAAGATTACATATATCATAATCAATGATAAAACTTGACAGATAGTGTATGATAATAAAGTAAACTGAAACAGAAATAGTAAATGCATGTCAGCGATGATTTGTCGATGGCATGCATTTTGTTGTTTTATAGAAGATTTGAATATTCGCTCAAGTGTGCGCTTATAAAAATAAACTGCTTCAGTAGAGTTTGAAAAGGAGAATAGTATGAAACTCAAAAAACTAATGACAGGAGTACTTGCGGCATTCATGCTTGCAGGTTGCGCTCCAAAACAACAAAAGAATCAGACAAAATTAAAGATCGTAGCTACAACATTCCCACAGTATGATTGGATTCGTGAGATTGTTGGAAAAGACAATCCAAATGTAGACCTACAATTATTGATGAAGAATGGTGGGGACTTGCACAGTTATCAACCAACAGCAGGTGATATCGCAAACATCTCTGATGCTAATCTATTTGTATACGTTGGTGGTGAGTCTGATGAATGGGTAGATGATGCATTAGAAGAAAAGACCAACAAGGATATGAAGGTTGTAAATATGATGCAGACGCTTGGAGATGACATCGACGAAGAAGAGGAAGGATTAGAAAAAGAAAGCGAAGACCACGACCACGATCATGATGATAAAGATCACGACCATGACCATGAAGAAATCGAATATGATGAACATGTTTGGTTATCACTCAAACGTGCACAGAAAATCGTAAAAGCAATTACAGATGAATTGGTAGAACTAGATCCAACAAATGCCAAAGAGTATCAGGCAAATGCGGAAGCGTACATCACAAAACTTTCGACATTAGATAAGTCTTATCAAGCTACAGTTGATACAGTTGAAAATAAGACGTGGATCTTCGCAGACCGTATGCCTTTCCACTATTTAGCAAAAGATTATGGCATTACTACATACGCCGCATTCAATGGTTGTTCAACAGAAACAAATGCTAGTTTTGAAACTATCGTTAGTCTAGCAAAATACGCAGATGAGTTGGGTATCAAACATATTATGACAATTGAAGGCTCTGATAAGAAACTCGCAAAAGCAGTCATTGAAAACACAACAGATAAGAATCAAGATATACTAACATTGAATTCCCTACAGTCCGTTAGCCAATCAGATATCGATAAGGGCTTAACATACTATGGCGCAATGGAAGAGAATCTAAAGGTACTAGCACAAAGCTTTAACACGGAGGTTAAATAAGATGACACATTTGATTACATGTAAAAATCTATCCGTTGGACATGAACGCAATAAAGTTGCGGGACCTTTTAGCTTGGAAATCAACAATGGGGATTATTTATGTGTAATCGGAGAGAATGGATCTGGTAAATCCACATTCATGAAAACCATCTTAGGTTTAATTACTCCTATTGAAGGAAGTATTGAACATGATGATTCCTTCAACGCAAAAGAAATTGGTTACCTTGCACAACAGACACAAGTTCAAAAAGATTTCCCATCTTCAGTTGAAGAAGTTGTTTTATCTGGCTTTGTAGGTCATCTTGGCCATCGCTGGTTCTATAACAAGAAAGAAAAAGAACTCGCGAAGGAGTACATGGCAAAGACGGGTGTCGATAAACTTGCGAAACAGTGTTATCGAGATTTATCTGGTGGCCAACAACAGCGAACATTACTCGCAAGAGCACTCTGTGCTGCAGATAAGATGATTCTATTAGATGAGCCTGCAGCAGGACTTGATCCAGAAGCAATGCAGTATATGTATGATTTGATTGCTAAACTAAACAAAGAAGGCATGACAATTGTGATGATTACACATGATGTGCCTGCAGTGGTGCAGTATGCAAACCGCATCGTTCGCTTTGTGGATGGAACAGTGAAAGAAGTATCCACAGATGAATATCGAAAGGTGGTGGAAAAATGCTAGCTGAATTATTACGCTATCTTGAATATCCCTTTGTACGATATGCCATCGTTGCGGCGATGTTAATATCCCTGTGCTCTGCCCTTGTGGGAGTTATCCTTGTATTAAAGAGATATTCTTATATTGGGGATGGATTATCACATGTTGCCTTTGGCGCAATGTCAATCGCACTTGTACTTGGGATGATTCAACAGAAGATGTATCTCGTCTTTCCGATTACAACCGTAGCAGCTATCTTAATTCTCAAATCAGGACAAAATAAAAGAGTCCAAGGTGATGCGATAGTCGGAATGGTTTCTACCGGTGCACTCGCACTTGGCTATCTCTTGATGAATCTATTTCCGCCGACTGCCAATATCAGTGGAGATGTATGTAGTACACTCTTTGGATCTACATCAATCCTTACACTCTCCAAAGCAGAGGTTTGGTTATGTGTCATCGCATCAATTATCGTTCTAATTATATTTGTGATGTTATATCCAAAGATTTTTGCGGTAACATTTGATGAAAACTTCTCCAAGGCAACTGGTCTAAAAGCAGATCAGATTAATTTAATCTTGGCAGTTATCATTGCAGTTATCGTCGTACTAGCAATGAATCTTGTAGGTTCCTTATTGATTTCTGCACTCGTAATCTTCCCTGCATTATCGGTAATGCAGTTATTTAAGAGTTTTAAAGCTGTATTGATCGGTGCAGCAGTTCTATCAGAAATTTGTACGGTTACTGGTATGCTTGTAGCGATACTTTGCAGTACACCTGTAGGTGCTACAATTGTAACGGTTGATATTATTGCGTTTATTATCTGTTGGTTGATTCGTGCGATGAAAGCGTAAGTAGTAATGAAATATATCAAGAAATTTATCCTAATCTTTCTTAGTGTAGGAATTATTACATTAGCTTTTCTATATACACACCAACCAAACGCGGTAAAACCAGAGCAGAGTAAAGAGACCGAAGTGGATTATGACTTATCTAAGCTCAGTGGAAATGTTGTGTATTCGCAAGTATATGCGATGATGACAAACCCAGAAGAGTATGTGGATAAAACATTTAAAATCTCTGGCGTCTTTGCGTTAGGAAAAGATAAAGATGGTAATACGATGTATGGTTGTATTATCAAAGATGCATTGGGTTGTTGCCAACAGGGTATTCAATTCCAATGGGAAGGAAATCATAAATATCCAGATGATTATCCAGATCTTGGAACAGAAATTACAGTTGTAGGAACTTTCAGTTATCAAAAGGATGGAAACATCGTTTCCTTATTATTAAAGAATGCAGAAATGAAGGTGGGTTAATAGCCCACCTTTTTGTATGAAGTCTATTTTATCTGATTTACCATTTGTTGATAGATATTATATAATTCCTGTTTTTGACTTTCGGATAGTTGGTCATCTTTATGAATATCATAATCATCCACTAAAGATACGTGATAGGCTAGCATTTTTCCATTCTTTACGGCAATTACATCAGGAACAAACATGCCTTTTTTACCATTGTCATCTTCTAGGAAACTGTTTGAAATATACCTGTCTCTTATACACATCTGACGCTGCCGACGAAGAGGATAG
>CALBKL010000291.1 GCA_937895985.1 uncultured Solobacterium sp. | reverse complement strand
TATTACACCACATAAACTAAGACACAGTTACGCAACACATATGTTGCAAGGCGGCGCTGATTTACGAAGTATTCAAGAGATTCTGGGTCACAGTAATATACAGACTACAGAGATCTATACACATGTACAAAATAAACAATTGTTTGATGCGTATAGTAAATTTAATCCTTTAGCATCACAAGAGTTAGATATTCCAAAGAAGAAGGATGAGTAATCACTCTATATGATACTCATCTTTTTATATTTATTTAAATCGCATAACATACATTATGCGAAGTTATTAATAATAAAAGAAAAGACACTCTTATGAGTGCCTAATAGCTTACTTAACTAATTCCTTTAGGTTCTTAGCTGCTTTGAATCCAGGAACCTTTGATGCAGGAATCTTGATTGTTTCTTTTGTTTGTGGGTTGATACCTGTACGAGCTGCACGTGTCTTAACTTCAAACTTACCAAAACCGGAAATATCTACACGACCACCATCTTTTAAAGTACCTGATACAGTATCAAATACTAAATCGATAATCTCTGCTGCTTCTTTCTTAGTTAGGTTGTGCTTTTCAGCTACTAATTCTGCAATGCTCTTCTTATTTAATGTTTCTGCCATTTTAATTTCCTCCTAATATGTTTGTATTTTACTATAGTTTTTATAGCACATTCAATATTGACATTTTTCGTTTATATGTGCTACTTACTAACTTTATATAAATCTTGTAGTAAATTTTGTAAATCATTTTCAGTGAGATCTTTTACACCTGACGCATTCTTATGACCGCCACCATGGTATTGGTTCGCAATTGTATTTATGATTGCTGTTTTAGAACGTAATGAGCCATCATATAGTTTATGTCCATCTACAGTTTTCTCTGTAAACAAAGCCCAAATTGAGAATTCTTTCACATGACCAATCTCATCAATACGATTACGTGCTGATGAAGCACTGATATTGTATTCATGTTGGATAGCTTCTGGAATGATTACATATGCTAAATGCTCTCCAAATAACTGTGTATTGGAACGAATCCAATTACTGAAATGGAATGTTTTGTAACTAACATCAAATAACTCACGATTTAGTTCTGGAATCGCTAAATTATATGATGCGAGTTTAGCTGCCATTTCTAGTGTATGTTGTGTTGTGTTACTTGTTCTAAAGCATAAGGTATCAGTTAATAACCCTTTATAAAGATATGTTGCAATCTCATGATTCATAATCTGATTCTCACAGCTTGCAAAGAAACCTGTGAGAATTTCACAAGTAGCAGCTGCTTCTTCATAGACATAATTCTGATTTCCATATGGATCAAGATTTGGATGATGATCGATTTTAATCACTTTTTTTGCAAGTGCATATCGTTGATCATCAATACGTTCTTTATTTCCAGTATCTAAAACAATTGCAATACTAGTACGGATTGTATCTTCATCAACAGTATCAGATGGAGGATAAACAGTTTGATCTGTTGTCTCATCCCCCAATCTATATACCCTCTTTTCTGGAAAGTTTGTTTTAATCCAACTACACAAGCCATTCTGAGAGCTTAGAGCATCACAATCGGGATGCGTATGTCTAAATAGTGTAATGACATCTGCATCCTCAATTGTTTTTAATAATTCCTTAAAATCGAGATTCATTATAGTCCTAACAATCTAACTGTATCGCGTGCAATTACAACTTCTTCATTTGTAGGAACAATCCATACCTGCACTTTTGAATCAGGCTTAGAAATGAGGCATTCTTTGCCATGAATTGTAGCATTTAATTCGTAGTCGATACTTAAGCCTAAAGCTTCTTCCATAGCCTTTAAAATACGTTCTCTGCATGCGTCATCATTTTCGCCAAGACCTGCTGTAAATACAATTGCATCTACGTGTCCTAATTGGAAGTAATATCCACCTACAACGTTAATAACACGGTTTGTGTATAGTTTACCAGTTAAAATACCACGAGGATCTCCAGCATCAATTGCCGCCTGAACATCACGAGCATCAGAACTTATACCTGAAATACCTAACATACCAGACTTCTTATTTAAATATGTATCCATATCATCTGGTGTGCATCCTAACTTCTTCATCATGTAGTATACAACAGTTGGATCAATGTCACCACAACGAGTGCCCATCATAATTCCACCTAATGGTGTTAATCCCATAGATGTATTTAACACTTTACCATTCTTGATAGCAGTGATTGAGGCACCGTTACCTAGGTGGCATGTAATCATGTTTAATGTATTAACATCCTTACCCATTAATTCAGCAGTGCGACGATTAACATACTGATGACTTGTACCATGTGCACCATAACGACGAATCTTATAATCTGTATACCATTCATATGGTACCGGGAACATATATGATTCTTCAGGCATTGTCTGATGGAATGCTGTATCAAAGACAAATACATGACCTATATTAGGTAAAGATTCCTTAAATGCTCTATAACATACTAAATGTGCAGGATTGTGTAATGGCGCTAATTCACCATATTCTTCAACAATCTTTTCAACTTCTTCATCTACAACTACAGACTGATCAAATGAGGAACCACCTTGCACGATACGATGTCCTGCACCCTTGATTTCATCAAGATTTTCTACAATGCCAAGTTCTGTTAATTTATTCAAAAGAATATCAACAGCTACTTTATGGTTTGGAATTGGAAGCTCTTCGGTTTCCTTTTTTCCATTGTATTTGATAGTGAACGCACCCATCTGTTGACCAATACGTTCTGCCTGTCCGCTTGTTAATACTGTTTCGCTAGGCATATCAAATAATTGAAACTTTAGTGATGATGATCCTGAATTTACTGAAATGACCTTACTCATATCTTCCTCCTTAATCAATTTCTGTATCTAAGCATTGGTCGATTAATTTGACAACCTCTGCTGAACCAACCTTTCGAATCTTTTCATATAGCTTGTATCGTTTTGTGTAAGAAGCATACATAACTAACTTTTTTT
>CALBKL010000290.1 GCA_937895985.1 uncultured Solobacterium sp. | reverse complement strand
ATATTGCGGAAATGAAGACTGGTGAAGGTAAGACATTAACAGCTGTTATGCCAATTTACTTACATGCCTTAGCAGGTAAGGGTGCACATGTTGTAACTGTCAATGAGTATCTTGCCAAACGTGATGCGGAATGGATGGGACGTGTATATACGTTCCTTGGTTTAACGGTAGGATGTAATTTGCATTCACTTTCTGAAAGTGAAAAAAGAGATGCGTATGCTTGTGATATTACCTATACAACAAATTCAGAACTAGGCTTTGATTATCTAAGAGATAACATGGTAATGCGTAAGGAACAACGTGTTTTACGTGGTTTGCACTACGCAGTATTGGATGAGGTTGACTCCATCTTAATCGATGAAGCTAGAACACCTTTAATTATCAGCGGCCCTGGGCCAGTATTAGACCAGCAGTATATTCAGGCTGATCGTTTTGCGAAGAGTTGTAAGAGAGATGTTGATTTTGAAATTGACCGTGAAGACCGTACCGTTGTATTAACGGATGCTGGTTTAAAGAAAGCTGACCGTGCCTTCGGCATTGAAAACATCTATAATGGTGAACATGCAAGCATAGTGCATTATATTCAAAATGCAATGCGTGCTAACTACCTCATGACTAGGGATGTTGAGTATGTAGTGGGTGATGATGAAATTATTCTTGTAGACCAGTTTACTGGTAGAAAGATGGCTGGCCGTGAATTCAGTGATGGATTACATCAGGCGATTCAAGCCAAAGAAAATGTTGGTATCAAGCAAGAAACAATTACACTTGCGACAATTACTTATCAGAACTTCTTCCGTTTATATGACCTGTTAAGTGGTATGACTGGTACGGCAAAGACAGAAGAAGACGAATTCTTGAATACTTATAACATGCGTGTGTATGAGGTACCTACCAATAGACCTATAGCACGTATTGATGAACCTGATCTTGTATTCAAAGATAGACATGAAAAATATGAGGCAATCGTTAAACATACAAAAGAACTGCATGAAAAGGGACAGCCAGTCTTAATCGGTACATTGTCTATCGGTATCAATGAAGCACTCAGTGAAATGTTAAAGAAACAGAATATTCCTCATCATGTATTAAATGCAAAAAATGATGAAAATGAAGCTGAGATTATTGCGAAGGCAGGACAAAAGTTTGCAGTAACAGTTGCGACGAATATGGCTGGTCGTGGTACGGATATTAAGCTTGGAGAAGGTGTTGCACAGCTTGGTGGTCTTGCGGTACTTGGTAGTGAACGCCATGAAGCAAAGCGTATCGATAATCAGTTACGTGGACGTTCTGGTCGTCAAGGTGATCCAGGCTTCTCAAGATTCTATTGTTCCATGGATGATGATTTGATTGTGGAATATCATACAGACGAAAGTGAAGGCATAATTGAGCGCTTTGAACATGATAAAGAGAATATCAATAAGATGAGAGCACTCATTGACCGCACACAAGAACGTGCCGAGGGTTTACACTTTGACACGCGTAAGAATACATTGGAGTATGACGATGTATTGATGACACAACGTCATCTAATCTATGATCAAAGAGACAAGGTACTCGACCTTGAAGATATGGAACCACTTGTTCGTGAGCTTATCAAAGAGAATGTATCTTCTGCACTTGAAGAATACTATCAGATTCCTAACAAGAATGATGCAAAGCAAAAACTTGCAGAGTACCTAAATGGCATGGGAATTGATGGTATGCAGTATGCGGAAGCAATCCATAGAGGATCACAAGAAGAGATTACTGATGCAATTATGGATGTATATCACGCAAAGACTGCAGAACTTCCACAAGAAGAACTACAGAGTATGGTGAAGTTTATATTCTTGCGGATTCTTGATCGTGAGTGGATTCATCATGTGGATGTTATGGAACATTTAAAAACAAGTGTTCGCTTACGTAGTTATGCAAATATTAAGCCGGTCGATGCATATCGTGAAGAGGGCTTTAATCGATTTAATGCAATGATGCAGAATATATCAGAACAGACAGTCTCTACATTATTGCACATCCAAACAAATGTAGTATCGGAACAGAATATGTAAAAATAAAGGCAGAATACTTTTTGGAGAGTATCCTGTCTTTTTGATTTTTGCAAAAATAATCATAAATTTTATAGATAAATGAATTATAATAATATAGATATATAAACATTATTTGGAGGGGAATTATGGTCAAGAAGATATGGAAGTATTTACAAGTCACATTGTTAACAATTTTACTATCCATTTCATCACTTTCAGTGCTACCTGTAGCAGCTCTAGATGAAGTAAAGGATGATACAGACTTATCAAAGCTCGAGTTATATCAATTTACACTTACACAAGAAAACATGGAGATTGTTTCGCAATCAGCTTCTGTTGTGAAAGATATCGTTGATCCAAATGGATCATGGAAACAGGCAACAGTATTTTCATTGAAGGTTGATAAAAATAATACTGCAGAAACATTCAATGAACCACTTAAATTGAAATTCTCCAATGCAGGTACTTTGTATGGGAAGAATGTAGATGTTTTTGTGACTGTCAATAAAGTAAATACAACTCTCCTTGCGAGAAATAGTGAGTACAACGATCCAAATAAGACAGTTCTCCCATTTTTAACAGTTGATGAAAATTGGGGCACAAAGTCTATTCAGATTATGGATTACATCTATCCAACACATCCAAACATTACGCATAATTTGGAAGGTGCATATGCATTTGATGCGGATGTAACTACAGAATTTAAATATCAGGACGGTACTCCATGTGACATTAAGATGGTTATGTTGCCATCAGATATCGATGTCGTTAAAGGTAGTCGCAAAGAAACATTCTCAATCTATGATATGAATAATTCTGTGGATAAGATTGTTATGAATAATGCTAACTATCTTACACGTACAACCAATGGAGATAAAACAACTTGGGAACCATCAGATGGTAGAGGAACAAGTGGAGATGCTGAGTACAACGC
>CALBKL010000289.1 GCA_937895985.1 uncultured Solobacterium sp. | reverse complement strand
GATTACGATACATATAAGTATTACTTAGAAAGTACTCGTGAACTCTTGAATTATCCAATGTTTGATTTCCAGTTCTTACCAAACCGTGGTATTCAAAGTAATTTAATTACAAACTTTACAGAGTTTGTGTTCTACAAGCAAGAAGATATCGATGATTATTTATCTGTATTAGAGAGTGTTCCAGCATATATTGAAGGTGCACTAGAAGTTACGCGTACTCAGGTACAAAATGGTTACTTCATGACAGATGATGCTTTAGATAGTACATTAGATGGAATTGAAAAGTTCGTTGCAAAGACAGACAACAACCCACTCATTCAGATTTTTAATCAGAATGTAGATAAGTTTGAGGGCCTAAGTGAGGAGCAGCGTACTGCGTATAAAGAAAAGAATCGTGATTTTATCTTAAACACATATATTCCTGAGTATCAGAAACTTGCGCAAGAACTTGAAACATTCCGTGGTACACGTACATCATTAAGTTTGTATGATTTGCCAGATGGAAAAGAATATTACGCAGCATTATTACGTTCAAAATCAAGTTCATCCGCTTCTTTACAAGAATTATTTGATTTAACAGATGAGCAGTTAAAGAAGTTAATTGATGAAGCTAGATCTTTGTATTTGAACGCTAAGAAGAATGATAACTTAGAAGAAGCATTACCAGAGAAGGATCCTACAGAGATTCTAAATACATTACAAGGACATTTACAGGAGTTTCCAGAAGGTCCTGCAGTAACATTTACAGCAAGTTACTTAGATCCATCTGTTGCTAATGATGCGATTGTTGCGTACTACATGCAGCCACCAATTGATGATTTCTCTAACAATGTGATTAAGATTAATGGTGATAATGTAAATTCAACAAATGAAATGTATACTACTTTAGCACACGAAGGTTTCCCTGGACACTTATTCCAGATTACTTGGTATTTGAATACAAATCCAAATCCATTACGTACACAGCTCAGCAATATTGGTTATACAGAAGGTTGGGCAATGTATTGTGAGGATGTTGCTTGGGCATATTCTGAATTAAATGATGGTGCAAAGGAAGAAAATCGTATCAATACAAACCTAAACTATATCTTACCTGCACAGGCTGATTTCTTAGTAAATGGCATGGGATGGGATGAGAAGAAGTTAGGAAAGTATTATGAATCATTAGGATTAAATGCTTCTGCAGCTTCAAATGTTATTTCAACTGTAACACAAGAGCCTGGTTCTATCGTGCCTTATGGTATTGGTTTAACATACTATCTTCACTTCCGTGATCAAGCGCAGGCTGCTCTTGGAAAGAAGTATGATGTAGTAGAATTCAATCGTATGTTACTAACACATGGCGATCGTCCATTCGATATCGTACAGAAGGATTTAGAGAAGTATCTTGAAGCTAGTGGTGCTAGTGCTACAACTTCTACTTCTAACAAATCATTTATCAATCCAGGTAAGATTGGTCTTTGGGTATCGTTAGCAGCTACAGTGTTAATTTTAGTTGTTGTTTTCGTTCGCAAGAAAAAAGAAAATAACTATCAATAAAATAGTGAAAAATCATACCGAAGTGGTATGATTTTTCATATAAGAGGAGCAAGTATTGGAATGGGTAATCAATGGACAGAATGGCTACATCAAGAATGGAAAAAAGAATATTTCTTGAAGCTTTCGGAGTTTTTGAAAAATGCCTATGAAACAAAAGAGATTTATCCACCAAAACAGCAAGTTTTCTCTGCCTTTCATCATTGTGATTATGAGGATATCAAAGTAGTCATTCTTGGCCAAGATCCATATCACCAAAAAGGACAGGCACATGGTTTGTGTTTTTCGGTTAATCCAGGTGTTAAGATCCCACCAAGTCTTTTAAATATGTACAAGGAATTACAAACAGAATATGGATATCCAATTCCAAATAATGGGTGTCTTGTGCCATGGGCAAAGCAAGGCGTATTTCTGTTGAATACGGTGATGACGGTAGAAGATTCTCATCCACAGAGTCATGCTGGCATGGGATGGGAGACATTTACTGATCATGTAATACAAAAAATCAATGAAAAGAAAGAACCGGTGGTCTTCCTGTTGTGGGGAAGAGCAGCTAGAAATAAAGCATGCATGATTGATAAAACGAAGCATCTTGTACTGGAAGCTGCACATCCATCACCTCTGTCTGCATACAATGGTTTTTTCGGTTGTGACCACTTCAAGAAAGCCAATGAATTTCTGGAAAATAATCATCGTAAGGGAATTGATTGGCGGATTAAAGATATTTGATAAATTCATCAAAAAATGAGTAAAAATCTATTTATTTTACGTATTGGTAATGTTCTGATTATCAATATTAGTTTATAATGTAAGCGTATCCATAGTTTTGATTAAGGAGGACTTTATGAGATCTAATGCAATGGTTGCGATGATTCTTGCGGGTGGCCGCGGAAGCCGTCTGCATGACTTGACGAAGAAAGTCGCAAAGCCTGCAGTGCATTTTGGAGGAAAGTATAGAATTATTGATTTTCCACTGAGTAATTGCGCAAATTCAGGTATTAACACAGTAGGTGTATTAACACAATATGAATCCGTTTTATTAAATGCTTATGTCGCAAAAGACCAGTTCTGGGGCCTTGATACAAATGATGGTGGTGTATTCGTTCTTCCACCACGTGAAAGAGATCAGAAAGGCTTTGAAGTATATCGTGGAACAGCAGACGCAATCACACAGAATATTGATTTCTTAGATAGTATTGAACCGGAATATGTACTTATATTATCTGGTGACCATATCTATAAGATGAACTATGAGAAGATGTTAAAGCATCATATCGCAAAGGGTGCTGATGCGACAATCGCTGTATTACAGGTTCCAATGAAGGAAGCTTCTAGATTTGGTATCATGAATTGCGATAAGAATGATATGGTTCAGGAATTTGAGGAGAAGCCTGCACATCCAAAGAGTAATTTGGCTTCCATGGGTATTTACATCTTTACATATAAGACACTACGTAAGTACTTACTTGAAGATGATAAGAACGAACAGTCCTCACATGACTTTGGCAAGGATATCATTCCTGCATACTTAGATGATAATAAAGTTCTAGCAGCATATCGCTTTAAGGGATACTGGAAAGATGTTGGAACAATCGATTCACTTTGGGAATCCAATATGGATCTATTGAAGAATGACAATGCTTTAAACTTAGGTGATCCTGATTGGAAGATTTACACAGAAGATGTTAATGCACTACCACAGTTCATTGGTGAAAATGCGGTTGTACGTAATAGTTACATCACACAGGGTAGTGTAGTATTGGGCAAAGTCAACAATTCCGTCTTAGGTACAAACTCCTTTATTGATGAAGGTGCTGATGTACAGGACTCCGTCATCTTAACAGGCGCTAAGATTGGTGCAGGTGCGAAAATTACACGTTGTATCGTTGCGGATAATGTAGAAATTGGACCTGGTGTTGTATTAGGTTCAGCAGATAGTGATCATATTGAATTGATTGCTAAGAATGTTACGGAGTAGGAGGAGAAATCATGAAAGCTTTAGGTATTATTTCATTTGAAGATAGTTCCGTTAATATTGAGGGACTTGGTGATTTCCGACCTGTTCCAGCAACAGCGTTCATGGGAAGATATCGTATTATTGACTTCATCCTCAGTAATATGACAAACTCAGGTATCGATAGCGTTCAAGTTTACTGTAAAGAAAAGCCACGTAATCTCATCGAACACTTAGGGGATGGACGTCATTACAACATCAACTCCAAACGTGGTAAATTACGTATCTTATTTGGTGAAAAGACATTCTCTTCGCCTGTATATAATCATGATATTGCAAACTATATCTTGAACATGCAGTACATTGAGAAAGATAAGAATCCATATGTTGTTATCGCACCAAGTTATTTCATCTATGATATTGACTTTAGTGAAGTATTAGATGCACATATCGAAAGTGGTGCAGATATTACAGCACTCTATACAAATACATCAGATGCTAAGACAGCATTCCATGAATGTGATACATTCACAATGGATAAGGATAAGAGAGTTCTTTCTATTGATAAGAATCGCGGTAAATACAAAACACGTTCTGTTTCCTTAGAAGCATATGTGATGAGAAAGGACTTGTTTATTACATTAGTTAAGACAGGTGCAGAAATTTCATCACTCTACTGGTTCAAGGATGTATTACGTGAAGTAGTAAATGAAGTAGATATTCGTGGATATGCAGTAAAGGGATTTGTTGCATGTATCAATAATCAAAAAGAATACTATCGTCTTAACATGTTGTTGAAGGATTACAAGGTTGCCTTTAACTTATTCAAGTCAAATTGGCCAATCTATACGCATACAAATAACTCTAGTCCATCCATATTTGGAGAAGATTCAGATGTTAGCGCTAGTGTTGTTGCGAATGGTTGTGGAATTGAAGGCACCGTTAAGAATTCCATTATCAGTAGAAATGTTAAGGTTGGTAGAGATGCAGTGATTGAGAATAGTATCGTATTACCAGGTGCTGTTATTGGTGAGGGTGTTCACCTTGATCATGTCATTGTTGATAAGTACGCAACAATCCATAAAGTAAAAGAACTTGTTGGAACAGAAGATAATCTGATTTACGTAAAGCGTAGAGATTGTATCTAGGAAGCGAGGAGTATTCAATGAGCAGATCTGTATTGTTTGTAGCAGGCGAAGGCTTACCGTTTATTAAAACTGGAGGTCTAGCAGATGTTATCGGTAGTTTACCAAGAACATTAGCCAAGCGTGGTCATGATGTACGTGTAGTCTTGCCGTTGTACAAAAAGATTATTGAAAAACATTATGATAAGTTAGAAAGACTTGGTACAATTCAAGTTCGTTCTGGATGGATTGATCAACCAGCTACTTTCTATCGTTGTGACGTAGATGGAGTTGTATACTACTTCGTCGAACATCAAGGATATTTTGAAAGAGATGGACTATATGGCTATGAAGATGATGGTGAAAGATTTGCTTTCTTCCAACGTGCTGTATTAGATATGATTTATTTCATCAACTGGTGGCCTAATATCATTCATGAAAATGACTGGCAGACGGGTATGATGCCTTTAATGGCGCATGCATGTTATGCGGATGACTATCGTTATCAACAGATTAAGCATGTCTATACAATCCACAACTTAGCATTCCAAGGCAACTTTGGTGTCGAAATGATGGAGAGTTGCCTAGGACTGGATTACAGTTACTTCGATAATGGTTCCATTAAATTTGATACAGGTATCAGCTTTATGAAGGCTGCGATTGTATATGCGGATAAGATTACAACGGTATCTCCAACATACGCTGAAGAGATTTTGACACAAACCTATGGCGAACGTATGGACTCTGTACTGCGTTATCGTCGAGGTGATCTTTGGGGTATCGTAAATGGTATTGATACTGCAGCTTGGGATCCAAAGACGGATAAGCATCTTGCGAAGAACTTCGATATTCGAAACTATGTTTCTGGTAAGAAGGAAAATAAGAAGGCTCTACAGGAAACACTAGGCTTAGAGGTAAAGAGCGATGTTGCGCTTATCGGTATCGTATCTCGACTAACAGAACAAAAGGGTATGTATATGGTCACTGAAAAGTTACGTGAGATTATGGACCAGAATGTTCAGTTTGTTGTGCTTGGTACAGGTGAAGCAAACGCAGAAAATTCATTTAAGTGGTTAGAGTCTGAATATAAAGGTAGAGCAGTATACTATTGTGGATACAATGAAGATCTTGCACACCTAATCTATGCAGGCTGTGATATGTTCTTTATGCCTTCCATCTATGAACCATGTGGTATTGGTCAGTTAATTGCCATGCATTACGGTACGCTGCCTATCGTACGCGAAACAGGTGGTCTAAAGGATACAGTTCACCCATATAACCAATATACGGGTGAAGGTAATGGCTTCAGTTTCTGGGCAGCAAATCCTAATGACATGATGTATACACTACGTTATGCATTAGAGCAGTACTATAACAATAAGACTGGATGGAAGGGCTTAGTGAAGAGTGCGATGAATACTGACGTTAGTTGGGAACAAAGCGCAAATCAGTATGAACAGTTGTATTACTCAATTTGCAACTGGGATTAAGTATTCGCTCTTATACAAATAGTAGAGGCAGGATTTTGTGTCCTGCCTCTTTGTTTTTAGAATGATATTGTTTTATTGAAATTTAATTGACTTGCATCATTATGCTGAATTAAAAGAATTATTTTATCTTGTCTAGATGCTATATGATTTAAGTACGAGTAGAATTTTTCTTTTGTCTCTGTATCTAGTTCAGCATCTACTTCATCTATCAAAATTAAGGATACACTTTCTTCTAGTGCCATTAATTTTGATAATAATACCTTTTTCTTCTCACCACCAGAAAGCTCATTTTCATTGATGTGGTGTAGATTAGATATTTGTAATCTAGAGATTATTTTATCTACTGTATCGGATTTAATTTTGGTGTGTGAAATTTCCTCTAAGTAATTTTTGATTGAAGTATTCAATACAGGTTCATGTTGGCTGATATAAGCGATGTTCTCATAATAAGAAGATATACTGTAAGAATCGAGTTTTTCATTGTTGATTAGTACTTCCCCTGATGTAGGTGAATACTGATTCAATAGAATTCGAAACAGTGTTGTTTTGCCAATACCATTTGTTCCTTTGACCAGTGCGAAATCGCCTTTCATTAATTTAAGAGAAAAGTGGTCGAGAACATTATTTGATTTATTGGAATACGAGAATGTAATATCTTTCAATTCAATTGATGAAATATCAAAGATAGGTTTATTACCATGTAGTGCAGGTAAATTTCGAATGTCAGAAATATTGGCAAAGCATATCCTATTTCTATTAATCTGTTGGAATAGTAGTTCCATTCTCTGTCCTTGTGACATTAAGAAGTTAAAGAGAATAATATAGAATGCTAGATTTGGTAATGAGTTTTGATAAACAGGTAGTGATAATAATATTGATAAGATAAATTGCATCAATGAATTATAGTTTTGCGTGAATGTACTGAAGAAATAAATCTTCTTGTCTTCTTTGATGGAAGAAGATATGAAATTAATTATTTTGGTTTGGGTGATATTTACGAAGTAGGATAGTAGATTATTTGTTTTAATGTATTCAACTTTATCAGTATATTCATGCAAGGCGTTATAGTATTCTTTTAATTTTTGATTTGTAGATGTTGATGATTCAACAATAATTTTTCTAGAGACATATGAAATCATAATCCCTACGGTAATTGACAAGAGTAGGAACAGAGAAATAAAAAGGTCAATCGTAGCAGAAAAAATTAGTAGTAAAATAATTAGCATTGCAGAACAAAGTAATGAAGGGATAAAGTTTCCTACAACACGGAATATATTCAGAATATCATTGTATAAAGTATGACTGATTTTTGATGAATCAATATTTTTAAATTGCGTGTTATGGATTGATGTTTGACATTGATGAACTAAATAGGCAATATACTCTCCACCAAATTTATCTAAAGAGATTGACCATAATACATTAATAAATGAAGTACATACTAACAATAGACATAAAATCACTAAGTATTTAATTATCTCTGTTGAGCTCGTGGAGATTTGATTTAAAATAAGCCTAAAGTAGATGATGGTCGCTAAATTTACAAGGGATACTAGGACTGTCATTAGAAAAGATTTACAGAATGATAGTTTGAATTTCTTTGCGGCTTCTATAAAATATGAAACAATTATCTTCATAAAGTAACTCTCCTACTAACAAATATAGAATATGATTTAAGAACATTGTATCATTGAAAGTGATCAGTTTTTCTTAATATTTATACGATGGTTTTTAACATTGTGTAAGAAGAAGTGGAGATATCTATATGAAGAAAGCAATACTATTTGACCTGGATGGTACATTATTACCAATGGATCAGGATATATTTGTTAAGACGTATTTTGGACTGATGGCTAAGAGAATGGCTCAGTTTGGTTATAAGCCAGATGAGCTCATTCATACGATTTGGAAGGGTACTAGTGCGGTTATAAAGAATGATGGGGTACTAACAAATGAAGATGTGTTTTGGAAATGCTTTTCTGAAGTGTATGGTGATGAACGAACAAAGAATGACCGTGCGAAATTCGATGATTTCTATCGTGAAGATTTTCCTAAGGTACAGAGTGCTTGCGGTTTTCAACCGTTCGCTAAAGAAATGATTCAATTTGCTAAACAACAGGGATATAGAGTTGTGCTTGCAACGAATCCTTTGTTTCCTAGAATTGCGACAGAGGAAAGAATACGTTGGGCAGGGCTAGTGCCAAGTGATTTTGAGCTAGTTACTACTTATGAAAATAGTCATGCATGCAAACCTAATCTTTTATATTACCAAGAGATACTAAATACTTTAGACTTAGAGGCTAGTGAATGTTTGATGGTTGGCAATGATGTTAGTGAGGATGGCGTTGTGAAGCAATTAGGTATGGATATCTTTTATATTACAGACTGTTTGATCAATCCGGATGGGATTGACATGGAACATGAATTGCATGGAAATTTTGAGGATTTGAAGGAGTATATTCGAAGAACGTAATAGACAGGTGGTAATATCTATGACAAAAGGTAGATGCATTACGATTGTTTTAATAGCGATTTGGTATATTGTATTTCCATTTCTGCTAATTGATACAGGGTCAGCGATGTTTTTACTCTTGATTGTAAATCCTGTTCTTTCACTCCTTGGTGGATGGATTTATGGGAAGGTGTGTGGGTTTGATTGGATGATTCTTTGGCTTGTAGCATTCCTATTTATTCCTGTTATTTATTTCCACATGGCTGGACAGTGGGATTGTATGATTTATCCTGGAATTTATATTGTTGTAATGAGCCTTGGAATGGTAGTTGGTAAGATATTTCAGAAGAAAAAAGTGGTCTAGTCAGAAAGATTGATTAGACCATTTGTTATTTTTTACACAAAATAAAATACAGAATATTTTTGGAAGCGTTTTCTTTTATACAAATTAAGAAAAATTGTCTTAAAACAGTCATTATTTACGTTTCTTCATTTTCAAGTTTGGCGTGCAAGTGTTATAATTTCAGCAGTATATAGGAGGATATTTCAAATGTCTAAAGTTACTGTAAAAGACTTAGATGTTAAAGGAAAACACGTCATTGTTCGTGTTGACTTCAACGTTCCACACAAGGGAAATGTAATCACAGATGATAATCGTGTTCGTGCAGCATTGCCAACAATTAATTATCTTACAGAAAATGGAGCAAAGGTATTACTTTTGAGCCACTTAGGTAAGATTAAGACTGATGAAGATTATGCAAAGAACGACATGTCTATCGTTGCGGATTGCTTAGCTTCCCTACAGAGTGCACCTGTTAAGTTTGTTAACGCTACTCGTGGTGCTGAACTTGAAGAAGCAGTTGCTGCTCAGGAAGAGGGTTCAATCGTATTGATGCAGAACACTCGTTATGAGAAGGGCGAAACAAAGAATGATGAAGAGTTAGGTAAATACTGGGCTTCATTAGGCGATTTATTCGTAGAAGATGCATTTGGTTCTGTACATAGAGCTCACGCATCAACAGTTGGTATCCCAACACATATTCCTTCAGCTTTAGGTTTCTTAGTTGAAAAGGAAGTTAACTTCTTAGGAAAGGCTGTGAATGATCCACAAAGACCATTCGTTGCTATCTTAGGTGGTGCGAAGGTTTCTGATAAGATTGGTGTTATCGAAAACTTATTGAAGATTGCTGATAAGGTAATCATCGGTGGAGGAATGGCTTATACATTCTCAGCTGCTAAGGGTGGCAAGATTGGTACATCTCTATTAGAAGCTGACAAGATGGAATTAGCGAATGAATTCATGAACAAGGGTAAAGGAAAGTTATTCTTACCTGTAGATACAGTTGTGGCAAATGACTTCTCTAATCCAACAGAAATCAAGATAGTACCTGCTGGAGAAATTCCAGATGGCTTCATGGGCTTAGATATCGGTCCTGAATCTGTTAAGAAGTTCCAGGATGAATTAGCTGGTGCTAAGACAGTATTCTGGAATGGACCAATGGGTGTATTCGAAGATGAAAGATTTGCTAAGGGTACAATCGCTATCTGCGAAACATTAGCTAACCTTGAAGGTGCTACAACAATCATCGGTGGTGGTGACTCTGCTTCTGCTGCTAAGAACTTAGGTTTCGCAGAGAAGTTCAGCCACATCTCTACAGGTGGTGGTGCATCTCTAGAATATATGGAAGGAAAGGAACTCCCAGGAATCGCTATTATTCCTGAGAAGTAAGGAAAAGAAACATGACAAGAAAACCAGTAATTTTCGGTAACTGGAAAATGAACAAGACACCTTCAGAAGCTGCTGAGTTCATGAAGGGTATCGAAGAAGTATTAACAGGTACAGAGGCTGCTGATTATGGTATCGGTGCTCCTTACGTAGACTTAGACGTTTGCGTCAAGGCTGCTAAGAACTTATTAATCGCTGCTGAAAACTGCCATGAAAAGGATTCTGGCGCTTATACAGGTGAAGTATCTGTACCAATGTTAAAGGAAATCGGTATTACATACTGCATTATCGGTCACTCCGAAAGACGTACATATTACAACGAAACAGATGCTGCTTGTGCTGCTAAGTGCAAGAGATTATTCGCTGACAACATCACACCTATCTTATGTGTAGGTGAAACAGAAGCTGAATACGATGCTGGTAAGACTGAGGAAGTTGTTAAGTCTCAGTTAGCTGGTTCTTTAGCTGGTTTAACAGCTGAAGAAGTATCCAAGATGGTTATTGCTTACGAACCAATCTGGGCTATCGGAACAGGTAAGAGTGCTGATGTAAATACAGCTGAAGCTTGCTGCAAGCTAGTTCGTGAAACAGTGAAGGGCTTATATGATGAAGCAACTGCTCAAGCAGTTCGTATCCAATACGGCGGATCTGTTAAGCCAACAAACATCAAGGAATATATGGCTTGTGAAGACATCGATGGTGCGTTAATCGGTGGTGCATCCTTAAAGGTTGAATCCTTCAAGGAAATTATTGACGCGACAAAATAGGTTCTTACTCAGCTTAGCTGAGAGAATATGTTTTAGGTTATCATAGGAGGAAAATTTAGATGCCTAATTTTATTGATCCAATTGCTGAAGTACATGCACGTGAAGTCTTAGACTCCCGTGGAAATCCAACAGTAGAATGTGAAATTACAACTGAGTCAGGTGCTTGGGGACGTGCTATCGTTCCATCAGGTGCTTCTACAGGTGAACGTGAAGCTTTAGAGCTTCGTGATGGAGACAAGAATCGTTACCTTGGAACAGGTACATTAAAGGCTGTTGCTAATGTTAACGAAAAGATTGCTCCAAAAGTTATCGGTTTAAATGTATTCGACCAAAATTTAATTGATAAGACAATGCTTGATCTTGATGGAACACCATTCAAGAGCAACCTTGGTGCAAATGCTACATTAGCTGTTTCATTAGCTACTGCTCGTGCTGCTGCTGATGCTTGTGGCTTACCATTATACAAGTATATTGGTGGTGCAAATGCTAAGGTATTACCAGTTCCAATGATGAACGTATTAAACGGTGGTAAGCATGCTGATTCTTCTGCAGACTGCCAAGAATACATGATTATGCCTGTAGGCGCTAAGAACTTACACGAAGCAGTTCGTATGGGTTCTGAAGTATTCCATGTATTAAAGAAGGTATTAAAGTCCTACAAGTACAACACAGCTGTAGGTGACGAAGGTGGATACGCTCCATCATGCGTACCTGGAAACAACGGTCCATTAGAGACATTAGGTAACGAAGGTCCATTAGCTTTAATGGTTGAAGCTGTTGAGAAGGCTGGCTATAAGTTAGGTGAAGAAATCTGCTTCGCTATGGACTTAGCTGCTTCTGAATTCTATAACGCTGAAAAGGGTGTTTATGAATTAACACGTTCTGGTGAAGGTGATAAGACATCTGAACAGATGATTGATATGTTAGCTTCATGGGTAGAGAAGTATCCATTAATCTCAATCGAAGATGGTTTAGCTGAAAACGACTGGGATGGTTGGGTTAAGTTAACAGAACGTTTAGGCGAAAAGGTTCAGCTTGTTGGTGATGACCTATTCGTTACAAACACAACATATATCAAGAAGGGTATTGAATTAAAGGCAGCTAATGCTGTATTAATCAAGGTTAACCAGATTGGTACATTAACAGAAACATTAGATTCTATCGAAATGGCTAAGGAAGCTAAGTACACAGCAGTTGTATCTCACCGTTCAGGTGAATCTGAAGATTCAACAATCTCTGACTTAGTAGTTGCTACAAACGCTGGCCAGATCAAGACAGGTTCTATGAGCCGTACAGACCGTATCGCTAAGTACAACCAGTTGATGAGAATCGAAGAAGAATTAGGATCAGTTGCTGAATACCGTGGAAGACAGGCTTTCTACAACGTTAAGGCTCTTTCTTCAAAATAAGAATGATTTGAAAAAGTTCACTTCAATGTGAACTTTTTTTTATAAATATAGATTTTGTATAGACCATGAATTTACTATTGGTATAAATTCATAGCAAATATGATAATATAATCTCCTCTCAAGTTCATTTCTTTCATGGCAAAAAGATAATAACATGAGAGGTTTTTTGTTTTTGAAGGTCCCTAAGTATCTTTAAATATTATTTGTGTTGTTTATTCTTTTCAATACTCCATCCAATGATCCAACCAATCACGAGTAGATAATTTTCGATTGCTCCTACTAGATTAACGGTTTCATGCATTTGTAAATAATGAATGAAATGATTTGTACCAATACCAATACCACCAAGAATCAAAGCGAGTAGGATGGATTGTAAATAAATCCAATTGTAATGACGATATGTAGTAATTAATATTACAAGGACTGCTATATTCCAAAAACCAATTTCTCTTTGCCAGCCTGTTGAGATACCATATGCCGCATGGCTACCCATATATTCTGGTGCGAAGATTTGAAGAACTGCAGCACCAGATATCGCAATGATTAAAATGATAAATAATATACGTAAGAGAAGATTCATTCGCTGTTGTTTCATGTTGTAGACCTCCTAAAAATATAGAAAATAGTAATCTTACATGCAAGTACTTGTCAAGACAGGCCAAATAATTCGTGTTGAATCCCAAAAAAATACAAATAATTTATCGGATAGCTTCCCTTAAAAAATGAATTGAATGATACTATTAGAGTAGGAGGATTTCAATGATGAAATTTATTGATGAAGCACGTGCGTATCAAGATAATATGATTGAAGATTTACGAGAACTTGTAAAGATCGAATCCGTACGTGATGATGCAGCTGCGACAAAAGAAGCACCTTTTGGACCAAACATTGCAAAGTGCTTAGACAAAGCACTAGAGATTGGTAAACGTGATGGTTTTAAAGTAGAGAATGTAGATGGTCATGCTGGAGTGATTCAGTACGGTGATTTAGAAGAATCTGTTGGTGTACTTGGGCATTTGGATGTTGTACCTATCGGTGATGGCTGGACATTTGATCCACTTGGTGGAGAAATCAAAGATGGCTATATCATGGGTAGAGGTACTTGTGATGATAAGGGTCCTGCAATTGCGGCGTATTATGCAATGAAGATTTTAAAGGATAAGGGCTATAAACTAAAACATAATATTCAAATGATATTGGGTACAGATGAAGAGAACACATCTGCAGGAATTCTTTATTACAAGAAAGTACGTAAGAATCCAATTATGGGTATCGTACCAGATGCGGACTTCCCATGTATCTATGCAGAAAAGGGTATCTTAGATTTTTCTGCACAGGGAAAGGTTGATTCCTGTATTAAGTATATGAAGTCTGGTACTGCATTTAATGTAGTTATCAGTAAGGCAGATGTTATCGTTGATAAGCCGCTTGAAAAGAATTACTTTGAGAAGTTCTTGCTTGCAAATGAACTAACTGGTGAATGTCACGAGGATGAAGCTGGATCACATTACCACATTGATGGTAAGCCATTCCACGCATCTCGTCCTTATATGGGTATAAATGCGGCTGTAAAGATGTTTGAATTTGTTGGTAGCTGTTATAACGATGAATTCAGCTTAAACGCTGTGAAGTTATTTAAGGATCCATATGGTGTTGGATTGAAGGTTGCTTATGATGGTGCGTACATGGGGCCTTTAACTTTCAATATGGGTAAGGCAAATATTAAGGATGGTCAGGTATACTTCGCATTAGACTATCGTTATCCAAATGAATGCGAAGGTAGTGATCTACTAAAGAGAAGCGCAGATATTATCAAGGAAGTATTGCATATTGATACAGAGTTAGTAGATGATTCGAAGTGGTTATTAAATGATCCTAATAGTGAACTCATTCAGACATGCTTGAAGCACTATCGTGCATTTAGTGGAGATACTTATACACCTCCTCTACGTATTGGTGGTGGCACATATGCTCGTAGTTTTGAGAACTTTGCGGCATTTGGACCAATCTTCCCAACACGTGAATATGCGTCTTGGGTTGGTGCTGAACATGAAGCGGATGAAGGCTTTGAAATTGAAACGATGATTCTTGCTTGCGCAATTTACGCAAATGTTCTATTTGATTTAGCTTGTGAGCAATAAGCAAAAATAACTTAGGTTAGGAAGTATCCGTGTGGATACTTCCTTTTTTGAAAGATAATTCATGTGCGTATGGTGTAATAGTGTGGTTAAATAATAGGTATGAAAACAACCAAGAACTTACCAGGACAAGATAGAGTATTTTCATTACGATATTATTGGCATGGGTTACCAGAAATTTTGTATTATCAGATTCCTGCAAAAATTATTCTGTTTATGATGGTTTCTTTTGCAGAAGGCATCCTTGGCTCTATTATGAACCTAACAGGTATCTACTCTGTAAGTAGTGGGGAACTTCCATCATTACTACGTAGCTGGTATGGTTGGGCTGTTTTAATTGCTTTATCAATAGTATTTACGATATATATGGCACTTGATATTATCATACTGATTTTATTAAGTCGTAATATTCTATATAATCAAAAGAAAAAGATGAGGGAAATCATCTCTACTGCGATTCGTGTATCTCGAAAGTTCATTAATTTTCGGGGCTGTTTGATTGGAATGTATTTTGCGGTTATTATCCCGCTTAATACCGCAATGATAGGTTTGCGTCTAACAAAACATGCGGTACCACAGTTTATTTATTCTGTCATACGCACAAACTATTTGTATATGCTTGCATATGTTATTTTAGTGCTACTTTTAGACTTTGTTGGAATTATTCATATTTTTACTTTCCATGGAGTTCTTTTTGATAACTATTCGCTAGCTACATCTATGCATGAATCAAGGAGTTTATTTTTCAAGAATTGGAAGAATGTTATTTTGTCGTATTTAAAATTCTTTGGGATGTTCTTATTGATACTTGTAGTAGGAGTGGTGAGTATTATTGTTATACCGTACTATGTATCACATTGGATTATGCAAGTGAAATTCTGGTATCACTATTTGATTATTATGGTAGTGATTCTGGGTCTTATTTTTATCTTCTTATTTACAATGATATTTATTCAGGCACAAGCAATGTGTATCACTCGTGTCTATGACGAATGCACACTTGCAGGATATCAAGAAGAAAAGTTTATAACACCAGTTCTATTCCAAAAAAGTTTCCGCTTTGTTATATCGATAAGTCTTTTGGCATCACTTTTATTGGGATACGTTGGTGCGATGATTTTTGATGACTTATTCCCAAAGGAATATGCAACAGAAGTAATTGCACATCGCGGTGGCGGAGATTTATCGACAGAAAACACAGTAGAGTCAATTCGTGCAGCAATAGAGGCTGGTGCTACTGCATCGGAAATAGATGTTCAAAGAACTGCAGATGGCCATTATGTCATCTTCCATGATAATACGCTAAAACGCTTATGTGATGATCCACGTACAATACAGGAGCTCACGCTAGAGGAGATAAAAAAACTCAGAATTATAGCCCCTGATGGTCATCAGGCGAGAATCGCAACATTAGAAGAGATACTAAATACTGCAAAAGATGAAATTAAACTCTATATTGAATTAAAGGGAAAGAGTGCAGGTATGCAGATGGCAAATGATGTCTATCAAATGCTAATAGAAAGAAACATGGTGAATCAAGTACGTATTATCAGCCTGAATGCAAATCTCATTACACAAGTTGAAAAGATGTATCCTGATGTTGAGACGGAGTATCTTTGCTATATCGCTTATGGTCAACTTGAATCGATGGAAGTCGATGCGATAGGTTTAGAAGAGGAACTGGCAACCACAAAGAGAATCGATAACTTACATGATGCAGGTAAGAAGGTAGATGTATGGACTGCAAATTCCTTTGGGTCTATCATACGATTTATGGTTTCCAATGTTGATGGTATTATTACAGACAGTGTACAATTGGCAATCAGTATCAAGGATGGTAAGAGTGATTCGCCAGATTTTATACGATTATTACGAATCTTCTTTCCACAGTTCTGATTATGCATGCATGTTTTTTAGGGACTAGTATAAAGAATTTAGAATGTATTAATTTTCTTGCTAACGGCAATGATGTATAATAAAACCACTATAAAGATGAGGGCATTATCTCATACTTTGCAGTGGTTTTAATACTATAAAAGGGGAATATATGAAAAACTTGATTCAGAACTTAACAAAAGAGAAAACTCTAATCAATAAAGTGTTTCTTGCATTATTATGTAGCCAACTAGTCATCATCCTAACAACATTCTTTAAGGTTGCGATGTTACCTAGTTTTGGCAAATTAAATTTATATGCACTAGATAGTGTGACAG
>CALBKL010000288.1 GCA_937895985.1 uncultured Solobacterium sp. | reverse complement strand
TCTTTCTAACAACAATACGAATTGGTGTACCACTAAAATCAAATGCTTGACGTAAGGAGTTCTCTAAGAAACGTTCATACGTAAAGTGCATCAGTCGTGGGTCATTACAGGAAAGTACAAATGTTGGTGGTTGGATAGATACCTGTGTACCGTAGTATACACGGAAACGCTTACCATTACGCGCTGGTGCAGGTGTTGTAATCTGTGTATCTGTAATTACCTCATTCAGGATATTTGTTGCGATACGGCGACATGAATTTTCATATACCTGATCAACCACAGGAATAATTGTATCTACTCTTTGATGTGTTAGAGCACTTACAAATACGATAGGCGCATAGCTTAGATATGCAAATTCAATGCGAATACGTTCAATAAACGCATTCATAGTCTTATCGTCCTTTTCAACAGCATCCCACTTATTGACAACGATAACGATTGGCTTACCAGCTTCACATGCATATCCTGCAACATGCTTATCTTGTTCACGTATACCTGCTTCTCCATCAATGACAAACAATGCCACATCACAACGTTCAATCGCAGTCATCGCTCTTAATACTGAGTATTTTTCAACTGATTCATATACTTTACCACGCTTACGAATACCAGCAGTATCGACGATGACATATGGCTTGCCTTCATATACAAATGGTGTATCAACCGCATCACGTGTCGTACCTTGTACGTTAGAAACGATGGAACGCTTTTCTTTTAGAATTGCATTTACAAGTGATGACTTACCAACGTTTGGTTCACCAATAACAGCGATATGAATACCTGTATGCTTATCTTCTTTATCTTCTTCAGGCATTAAACGTAAACATTCATCTAGCACATCACCAATACCAATACCATGTACACCAGATACGGCGATTGGATCACCTAAACCAAGATTATAGAACTCATAGATATTCATCATACGAGTTGAATCATCAATCATATTCACTGCTAATACAACTGGCTTCGTCTGTTTCTGTAAGATGCCTGCGATATACGAATCATCATCAGTCATACCCATCTTACCGTTTACTACAAATAGAATGACATCTGCTTCATTCATCGCAATTTGTACTTGTGCACGAATCTCTTCCTGATATGGTTGATCAGCTAACTGGATACCACCAGTATCAATTAATTGGAATTTCTTTCCAGTCCATTCACCAGTTGTATAAATACGGTCACGTGTAACACCTGGAAAATCTTCTACGATGGATACACGAGACCCTGCAATACGATTAAAAATTGTTGATTTTCCAACATTAGGACGACCAACAATTGCGATTACTCCACTATGCATTACAAAACCTCCTTTTCAATAAAAGGCTTAGCAAGACTATAGATATATTCTGTCACTTCATCAATTGACATATCACTTGTGTCAATTTCAACCGCATCATCCGCCTTTTTAAGTGGCGAATTTTCACGCGTCATATCTTGTAAATCACGTTCAGCGATTTCCCTAGCGATTTCTTCAATACTACCAGTCGGAATATTCTTAGCAATATTCTGATCATATCTACGCTTTGCGCGGGCCATCGGAGTAGCTGTCATATAGATTTTTACTTCCGCATCTTTTAAAACAACAGTTCCAATATCACGGCCATCCATAATAAAGCCCTTTTCTTTTGCCATTTCTTGTTGGCGTGCAACAAGCATACGACGTACATTGGCCAACTTAGATACAAGACTAGCTGCCAGGCTTATCTCATTCGTACGAATTTTATCAGATACATCTTCTCCATCCAATAAGATAGAGCCATCTATCAATAATTGAATCTTTGTATGTTCTAACATTTTACAAACAGCTTCTTCATCTTCTAAACAAATATGATTTTGTAAAGCCTTATATGCTGTACTACGATACATCGCACCTGTATCTAAATGTACATAATTTAATTTCTTTGCTAGACACTTGGCAATGGTACTTTTTCCCGCTGCTCCAGGTCCGTCAATCGCGATATTTATCTTCATCTTATGCCCTACCACTATTCATTACGATGCCATAAATTGCTAGTAATAATAAGATTAACAGCAATAAAATAAGTACAACTACCACGATATTTAATACATGGTTTGTATACTGCATCTTCTCATTCACATCTGTTAGATTGGCTTCGTAGTTATCTAACTGGATACGCATTTGTGTTGTTTCGTTTAAGAGACGTTGATTTGTACTTTCGTAGTTCTCTGTCTTCTTTGGAAACATCGCAAACGCATCATCACTATCACTTTGTTGGTTTACTGATGCCTCATTACGTGGCTCTTGTGGATTCATCAAATCACCAAATGCATCACCAAACTGTGCAGTATTATCTAACGGTGGGAAACTTGTTGTATTTTGACTCATGTAGTCTCTTGAATCCATATGACTCACACGTGGTGTAAAGGCTGGAATTTCAGGAAGAGAATTTTGCGGATTTGATCTCTTCTCATTCATTAAATTCTTAACTTCAGCCATGATGTCTTCTTTTGTAAGACTCATTGGATCATTCAAATGATTATTATCACCTGTATAAGGTACATCAAATAGATTATCCTGTTGTGATGGAACTGCAGGTCTAGCTGGTTGGGTTGTACGTTGTTTGTTTGATGACATAAATGGGATATCAGTTGTACCTGTACTATTTGAATATGGCTTTTTCACGGGAGTTTTACGTGCTTCTTGGATCTTTTTGCTTGCAGTTGTATCACCTTTAATCTTACGTAAGATATCCATGGATGTATTTTCTAAAGAAGAGTTTCCCTGTTCGATATTATATTGTTTAACTTCACGAATATACTGATCTAGATAGTCATTGTCATATCCCGCTAAGTCATTTACAGTCGTAAAAGCACCAGCCTCAAAGTTTGCCAATGTTGGTGCTGGTTCTTCATGTTCAAAAGAAGTGACTGGTTCAGAAATCACTGGTTTAGCAGGTTCTACATCTTTGATTGGAGCACTTACACGGCGGTGAACACCTTCGTTAGCACTCTCTGTATAATCTCCACTTCTGTGGAAATTATTCGCATCAATCTGATTCAATCTCTTTTGAAAACGAGATAATTCCTTGGTTGTTGTTACGTCGTTACTATCTAAATCTTGCGCAATTTTCTCGCGCAAATCTTTATATTTCTTAATACGTGATAATTCAGCCATATGTACATCTCCCAATAAACAGAAATATTATACCATATCCACATTTATTTCACTTATCCGCTTAGAGATTTTTATCATTTACACACGAAAAAAGGCGTATTCCTACGCCTTTTCACTGAATTTTCAGATTAATGTAAAAAACTTGAGATACGCTTGTACAATAATCTAGTGATGACACTTACAACAAATCCCTTAATTAGGTTAAATGGTAATACACAAACAAAGAGTAAGCCCCATACACTCTTGATAAATGGGAAGATTGCGGCACCCATCTTGACAAATGTATCAATAGGCATGCCATATAGATTTGAATAGAATGGCAATAATACAAAGTAATTCGCAAGGATTCCCACAACTGCCATTACAAGTGTACCAACAATCATACCGAGTAATGCATTCTTTTTTGACTTTTCTTTACGATAGATAATCGCTGCTGGTACTGTAAAGGCAATGCCAATGATGAAGTTTGCAAGTTCACCTACAAACATTGTTTCTGTAGGTTTGAACAATAACTTCAAGATAATTTTAACTGCTTCAATAAAGACAGCAGCCCAAGGGCCAAATGCAAATCCTCCAAT
>CALBKL010000287.1 GCA_937895985.1 uncultured Solobacterium sp. | reverse complement strand
TCGCTATATAGTTGAATATTCAGCGAATACTCTTTCTGTGATGCTTGTCTAGCGATCATTCTTTGTTGTTCATTTTCAAAGATTGCATTCTTTGAAGTAAGTATATCTTTTAACAGGATATTTTTCGGATTTATGACGAAGTCACAACGATATCCTTTATAATTCTTCTCTAAATATTTAAATAGTTCATTGTATGCATGTTCAGACTTTGATAAACCAATTATCATCTCTATATATTTTTCGGTAGATAAAATCAGTAATACGAATATTCCATCAATACTACCATTATAAATATTTGCATATACATGTTGGTCTTTTTTCTCAAAAGCACCATACAGATTGTTACTATCATACAAATAATGAGGATCAACATAGCATGCATCACTACATATATCTTTGATAAATGCCTCATATTCATCTAGAGAAGTAATTTCTTCTATCATTTTTTGATTACCTCGTTTTTTTCACTTTTTCTATTGTCTAATAAACTGATGATCAATACCTTCATTCGTATCATCTGAGATATATCTTTCAACTCGCATGTGTAAATCATATTTATCACGCAACTTTGCAATCTCTATCATCATTGGTGAAGCGTGATGAAAATCAAATGTAACCTCATTTAACTTCATCCTTATTATACCTAAACTACCAATATTATAAAAAGCATTTCAGCACTGAAATACTTTTTATAATATTTATTGATTTAAATGTAAGTGAATTACCATGGTTCGTTTTAATCTATCTGAAAAAAACATTATAATCTTGGATATAAGTTTTAATCCTCTACATTGTTTCAGAGCATCCGTAAAGAATCCACTTACACTAACAAGTCTTGTTTTAGTTTCCTTTGCGAATTCATTTGGATTGTCTATCGCAAAATGCATCTCCGCATTCACATTACCAGTTCTTCTAACAAATATATTTGCGCGCTTTAATCCAATACTATCTGTTGCATCAAATACCATTTCACATTTTGGAATACTACTTTGTATTTGACGGATAAAATGGATAATTCTATCTTTTGTAAAATATTGAAATACGCCTGCTAAAACAATCAATGTATGTTTAGAGGTATCTAAGTATTTAACCCACTCCATTGAGAACATATCACAACCAATGAGTATCTCATTTTTACCATGACCAAGAAGTTTTTCTCTCTCTGCAATTACATGTTCCAAATCTACTTCATAGAAGTTAGAACTATTATTTCTAATGCGGAAATATGCTGTTTCTAAGCCAGCACCCAGAAATACAACATTGCATGCATGGTTATTTTCTAAAAATGAAATAATCTTTTTATCAATGATTTGCTGTCTACAAACGCTAGCCATATTGACATACTCAAATGTATTCTGCGCAATTGTCTTTAGAGAGATATTATGTTCAAATAATAATGCTTTTTCATCATAGAAATAATCAGGAAATCTCTTAGATGCATATATTCTCGCATATAAAGGGATGTACAAGGTATCTTCTACTCCTTGTAAGGAACTTGTATCATTCATACCTCTTTCCTTTTCCATGGGATACAACGGTTTACGCGTTGTCGATATTGGACATACTCTTTCCCATATAAATCTTCTAACCATTTTTCTTCCGTTAACTTCATTAATACAGTCATAAATCCCCAGTAAATAATTGGTAATAATAACAATACTAAATTTCCATAAATCAATAGAACTCCTGTGCACACAAACATGAACGCACTATATACCGGATTTCTTACATATGCATAAACACCTGTAGTTACCAATTCATTTTTAATGATATGTGCATCAAGTCTATCGATTATAACTGCCCTCAACCAAAGAGTAATTCCAATAACGAAACACAAAATACCAATTAAGATAAATATCCATCGCATATTAATAAATGTAATGACAGGAATAAATCTTGTTGTAGAAAAAATAATACTGATGTTTGTAATCATAACAATTGTGATGACATACAATGGTCCTACACCCAAAATTGGCAGATGATCTTTTTTCATATTTTTCACCTTTCAACAATTTAAAATTTCAGTTAGCTATTACTAACTGAAATTTTAGCACTATTATGATTATCGTACAATTATCATAAAAATGTTTCTTCCATTAATTCTAAGCTTTTGAATGGAATATATTGATCAGGTTCAATCCCTTTATCATTTACACCATTCCCATTTTTAGCCGCATCTGTCTTTGAGATTGGATAAGTAAACTCACAGTTTTTATAACGTACTTTAATTGGATTTAAATAATCAATATTACCCATTGTAGGTCTACCAATCAATTTTGCACGTCCTTGTTCTTTAGCAATACGCACAAACTGTTCTGCCTCATTTTCACACCAAGTATCAATTAGAATAGCAACATATTCTGGGCCCATTTTTTTAATGCATGTTTCCGGATCTGCAAATAATTCTTGTTCACCTTTAATCCATCCGACTGCCTTCATCTGTTCATAGTAAGAGATTGCAGACTGCACATACTCCTTTATTTCTTTAACATCACATTCAAGGTATGGTTGTAAGTTATCAATGGAGCGTTGGCAATTTGTTTCAGAATAGTTTGTCCAAATTGTACGATTACCATATACATCATTTAATGTACTATCTTCTTTTACAATATATCCAAGCAATGGTAGATAACCTTCTTCACTTCCACCGATATTCTTACGTAAATCAATGATCATTCGTTTACATTGTTCGATGTCTTTTTGATGTGCTTGTAAAAACTTCTCCGTATCTTCACAGGTTTCAAACTTTGAGAATTTTAAAATAACTGTATCTTCTTTTTTATCAAACTGTGGTTCTTTTGGAAAATCTAGTGGATATTTTTGAAATACAATATCTTCTTGTGTTCCATCTACATGTTCAACAATCATATGATTTGCAAGTTTCAAATAACCCGTCCACTGTTCACGCTCTGGTATATCGGATGCTAGAAGTGGATTTGGTAGTGTACTTACAATTCTTTCTGGTGTCTGTCCGTTGATGGTTAAGACTTTGTCCCCAACTTGAAGTCTAATCTCACTAGTCACTTCATCAACAAATAATCCTTCATCACATCTACGCACATAGAAACCTCTTGAGAACGGTTGATAGTTTTCATCAGAATTCATTGTAAATTTTAAATTACGATCACGTAAATTTGATAGGTATTGTGATACTGCTTGTAGTGGCATGGTTGGGGTCATCTTATGATTGTAGTGAGCCTCTGCAAGCATGGTTAACGCAGGAGAAGGATTATGACGTTCCTTCACCTCTTCAAATCCAGCATAATCGTTACGTATCGTATGAAATATATCTTTTAATAATGTATATGTATCCATATGATGTACTATACCTCTCTTCACTAGTATCCTTTATTTAAAAAAATGAGATAGCAGTCTCCTGCTATCTCACAGTACAACTATTATTTTTCGTTATCAACGACAAACTGTCCAGCTAATCTTCCGTGTGTTACTGCCATACCGATAGAGTTACCAGCACATGGTGTTGAATAACCTGTACCATAACGTCCACCTAAGCAGTTACCTGCAGCATATAAACCAGGAATTGGGTTATGCTCAACATCTGTGACGTTTAAGTTTAAGTCAGTCATAACACCAGACATTGTTACCATCATTGGTGTAGTAGCATTGTTACCTAGGTTACCCTTACAGCCATAGAATGGAGCTTCAAGAACAGGTACCATTGCGGATGGATCCTTACCAAAGTCTGTATCAGCACCTGCTGCGCATAACTCATTGTAGTGTGCAATAGAATCTAACCAAGTTTGCTTACTTTCAGCAGGTACACCCATAAGATCTGCTAATTGATCTAATGTATCAGCCTTATAGACCGCTGCACCCATACGTTCGGCAACAAAGCATCCACGAATCTGTGTTGGTTCGCTCTTACCTGTAGGAATTGCAGCCATATCGTCAATTAAATCTTGATAGTATTGTGGGCGTCCACCGTTAGGTGCTGCATGTTCAATACCACCTGCGCAGATTGACTTCATAAAATTCTTATCTGTCACAAGATAACCATCTCCTGCTTTTTGACGAGCAGTTGCTGTAGCAGCACCTGTAACATTTCCTTCATTGCAATAACGTTTGCCATCACTATTGAGCCATAACATTGAGTTATTACCCCAAGGTCCATTGATTCCACCACCTAGTAACATTGTTCCACGAGGTGCTGGTTCAATCATACCACCAGCCCAGCATAATAGTTTCACTGCTGAACCATCACGGCCACCCATACCGCTCTTAAAGTCTTTCTGTAGACCACCTTCACGTTCAAAGCGTTCCATGTATTCTGTTAATAATGCCCAAGACATTTCTGCATTTCCAGCGTAGTCACCACCGCAAACAACAACACCCTTCTTAACATTATATTGAATCTTCTTGCCGTCTACATCTTCGGCGATAACTCCAGTTACGCGTCCACTATCATCTTTGATTAAAACCTTTGCGGACGTGCCATAGTATAGTGTTGTACCATAATCCTTAACAGCCTTATCTAATGAAGCCTGCTGTACATATTTTAATACAGAGTGAGCCGCAACACCCTGTACTTCTTCAGCACTATACTGACCCATAAATTGAACTGTTGCCGGCCATGTTTTAGTACCAGGATGACGTGGGTAGTTTGTGAGATCTAAGCAATCATAAATATTATTGCCAGCTTTAATCTTTTCATAGTCCATATTCACTTGAACGATTGTCCATCCATTTTCAGTATTATCATATGTATAGACCTTCTTATCAACACCCATTTCTTTTGCGATATCAATCATATGGTCTAAAGTTGGACCAGAATTCTTTACATAAAGTGAAACAATACCTGGATCAACACGTCCACCACCACGGGTAACAAATTCATCGATTACTTCTCCAAGGTTCCACTCAGGAATGCCAATATTCTTAGCAAACTGTGAATTCCAAGCACCAATATCTTCTCCATACCATGAGAACATATCCTGTTCCTGCGCTTCAAGGCCTACAACCTTAGCACCCTTTTCAGCAGCACCCAGTACAGCCTGAACACCAGCATGACCTAATCCGATGACTACAACATCTGTATCAACAGTTTCGTCGACTTTATCATACTTAGGTGCTTCACCTAACCACTTATTACCAGCTGCCGCATAGCCAAATACACGTCCATCA